>JALZNY010000061.1 GCA_030857525.1 Actinomycetota bacterium | reverse complement strand
CGTCCTCGGCTGATCCGAGCGACATGTCGGAGGGAATGTTCCCGTCGGAGGCGTGGATGACGTGCACCACCTGCCACTCGCCTCCCTTGGCTGAGTGGATGGTGGACAGCACCAGGTAGTCGTCGTCGAGGTGGGGGGGGCCGGCCAGGTCGCCGGTGCTCGCGGGCGGGTCGAGGGTGAGCTCGGCCAGGAAGCGGGTGCGGCTGCGATAGTCGCAGGCCAGACCACCCAGGTGTTCGAGGTCGGCAAGTCGCACCGATGCCGTCGTCGGGTAGCGGCGGGCGAAGATCGGACCGCACGCCTCGCCCAGACGCTCGACCTGGCCCGCCGGCGCCAGGTCGTCGGTGGCGCACGCCCGCAGAGCAGCCCGCATGCCGTCGAGCTCGGCTCGCGCCGCCGGAGGGAAGCGAGGGCACTCGTCGCCCAACAATCGAGCCAGGCCCAGCGCCTCGGTCACCCCCAACTCCTCCACGAGACGACGCATCGTGGCCGGCCCTACGCCGTCGAAGAAGCCCAGCACCCGCACCCAGGCCAGCTCGTCGCTGGGGTTGTCGAGGATGCGTAGCAGGCACATCAGGTCCTTCACATGGGCGCTCTCCAGGAACTTCAGCCCGCCGTACTTGACGAAGGGGATGTTGCGCCGGGCCAGCTCCAGCTCGAGCGCGTCGCTGTGGTGACCGCTACGGAACAGCACGGCCTGGTCGCGCAGCGCGACCCCGCGCTCGCGCTGCTCCAGGATCGAGTCACACACGAAGGCGGACTGGGCCAGCTCGTCCACGCAGGTGGCCAACACCGGTCGTCCTCCCGCCGGCCTGGTCGAGCGCAGCTCCTTGGCGAAGCCGCTGGGCGCCTCGGCCATGACCGCGTTGGCGCTGGCCAGGATGGACGGGGTCGAGCGGTAGTTGCGATCGAGGGTGACGACGCTCGAGCCGGCGAAGCGCTCAGGAAACTCGATCATGTGCCGGGCCGAACCGGAACGGAAGCCGTAGACAGCCTGGGCGTCGTCGCCCACTGCCGCAACCGTGACTCCGGGGCCGGCCATGGAGGCCAGGATGTCGGCCTGCACGGCGTTGGTGTCCTGGAACTCGTCAACCAGGATGTGGTCGAAGCCTGAGCGCAGGACCGGACCGATGCTCGGTGACGCGGCCAACGCCCGCCAGTAGAGCAACAGGTCGTCGAAGTCGACCACGTTGCGGGCCCGCTTGCGCTCGGCGTAGCCAGTGAACACCGCCCTGATCCCCTCCAGGTCGTCCCGGCACCACGGATAGGAGCGGGCCACGATGTCGCTCAGCTTCTCCTGAACGTTGGCCACCCTGGAGTAGATGGCGGCCAGCGTCTCCTTCTTGGGGAAGCGCCTCCCCCGTTCGCCCAGACCCAGGTCGTGGCGCACCAAGCCGAGCAGATCACCGTGGTCGCCCTGGTCCATCACCGTGAAGCCCGGTCGCAGCCCGACGGCCGCCCCGTGGCTACGCAGCAGCCGGTTAGCCACGGCGTGGAACGTCCCTCCCCAGACCCGACGGGCGCCTTCGACCTCAGCCAGCTGGCCGGCCCGGGTGAGCATCTCCCGGGCCGCCCGACGGGAGAACGTGAGCAGCAGGATGCGCTCGGGACGAACGCCGCCGGCCAGGAGGTGGGCCACCCGGCAGGCCAGCGTCCGGGTCTTGCCGCTACCGGCGCCGGCGACGACCAGCAGGTGCCCACCTTCGTGGCACACCGCCTGACGCTGCTCCGGGTTCAGGTCGTCCAGCCAGCCAGACACGTGTTCGACAATACCGTCTCAGGCCGGCGGTAGTGTCGTTGCCGTGGTCGGACCGCTCGTCTGTGGCGGGGCGGCGGCCGTGGGTAGAAGCCGGCGGTGATACGCACCTGCACCTACCGCGTCCAGCTCCACGCCGGCTTCACCTTCGACGACGCCGCCGCCCAGGTGGACTACCTCGCCTCCCTCGGCGCCAACCACCTCTACTGCTCCCCGATCCTCCAGGCCGCGTCGGGGAGCACGCACGGCTACGACGTGGTCGACCACAGCCGGCTGAACGACGAGCTGGGGGGCGACGCCGGCTACCGAAGGCTCCTCGACACATCGGCCCGAGCCCAGCTGCACCAGGTGCTCGACATCGTCCCCAACCACATGGCGCTGTCCGGACGGGCCAACCGGTGGTGGTGGGACGTCCTGGAGAACGGCCAGTCGAGCCGCTACGCCGGATACTTCGACATCAACTGGGATCCGCCCGAGCAGAAGATGACGGCCTTGGTCCTCATGCCCGTGCTCGGTGACCACTACGGGCGGGTGCTCGAGGCCGGTGAGCTGGTGGTGCAGCGCGAGGGAGGTGCGTTCGTGGTCCGCTACCACGAACACGAGGCCCCGCTGTCGCCCCGCAGCGTCGACGATCTGGTGGCTGGCGCCGCCAAGCAAGTCGACTCCGACGAGCTCGCCAGCCTGGCCACCTCGCTCGGGCACCTCCCCCACGCCCTGCTGCGTGACGCCGACGCTGTCGCCGAGCGCCATCGCGACAAGGAGGTCCTGCGGGACCGCCTGGCCGCCCTGTGTGAGGCGCAACCGGAGTTGGCCCGTGCCGTCGATGCCGAGATCAATGCCCTCAACGGCGACACCGATGCGCTGGATGGGCTTTTGCGCCGTCAGAACTACCGTCTCGCCTTCTGGCGCACGGCCAGCGAGGAGCTCGACTACCGACGCTTCTTCAACATCGAGACCCTTGTCGGCCTGCGCATCGAGGACGAGCGAGTCTTCGCCGACACCCATCGCCTGATCCTCGACCTCGTCGCTGAAGGCGCGGTCGACGGCCTGCGCGTCGACCACGTGGACGGGCTACGGGATCCCGAGGCCTACCTGCGCCGGTTGGCTGAAGCCTCCGGCGGCACCTATGTGGTGGTGGAGAAGATCCTCGAGCAGGGTGAGGCCCTTCCTCCGACCTGGCCGGTGGCAGGCACGTCCGGCTACGACTTCCTCAACCGGGTCGACAACCTCTTCGTGGCTACCGCCAACGAAGCCGAGATGACCGCCTGCTATCAGCGCTTCGCGGGCGAGGGGCCCGACGCCGAGGAGAGGGCCTATGACGATGTCGTCCACGCCGCCAAGGTGCAGATCATGCGCCAAGAGCTGGCGGCCGAGGTCGAGCGCATCACCGATCTGCTGACCGAGGTGTGTGAGGATCAACGCCGCCACCGGGACCACACCCGCCGGGAGCTGCGCGACGCACTGCGGGAGCTGACCGCTGCCTTTCCTGTCTATCGCACCTATGTACAGCCCGGACGTATTGTCACGGATACCGACCGGGCCCACCTGGACGTGGCGATCCAGGCGGCTGCGAGGCAGCGCCCCGATCTCGACGGCGAGCTGTTGCACTTCCTCGGCGAGCTGCTGGTGTTGGGCCACCCCGGGCGAGCCGCGACCGAGCTGGCCGTGCGCTTCCAACAGCTCAGCTCCCCGGTCATGGCCAAGGGGGTGGAGGACACCGCCTTCTACCGCTACCACCGACTCATCTCGCTCAACGAGGTGGGTGGCGACCCGGGGACCTTCGGCCGGCCAGTGGAGCAGTTCCACACCGAGACGGCCGAAGTGGCAGCCCGTTGGCCCGAGACCATGCTGTGCCTGTCGACGCATGACACCAAGCGCAGCGCCGACGTACGGGCCCGCATCCACCTGCTCTCGGAGATTCCCGAGCAGTGGGAGACGGCGGTTTCACGCTGGTCCGAGGTCAACGAGCGCCACCGTCGTGACGGGTGGCCCGACCGCAACGCCGAGTACCTGCTCTACCAGACTCTGGTGGGGGCCTGGCCCCTCGACGCCCAACGAACGGCTGCCTTCATGGAGAAGGCGGCCAAGGAGGCCAAGGTCCACACATCGTGGACCGACCCCGTCCCCGACTACGACGAAGCCCTGCAGTCCTTTGTGGGCGCCGTCCTCGCCGACGCTGCGTTCGTGGCCGACCTGGAGGGCTTCCTGGCCGAGCAGCGGCTGGTGGAGCGGGGACGACTGACCTCGCTGGCCCAGACCACGCTCTTGCTCACCTGCCCAGGCGTGCCCGACCTCTACCAGGGCAGCGAGGTGTGGGACCACAGCCTCGTCGACCCCGACAACCGCCGGCCCGTCGACTACGGCCTGCGCCGGCGCCTCCTCGACGAGCTGGGCACGGCTACCCCCGAGCAGGCACGGGCCCGAACTGATGAGGGCGGACCCAAGCTGTGGCTCATCCATCGCCTCCTCGACGACCGTCGCCGTCATCCCGAGGCCTACGGTCCCCTCGCTGCCTACGAACCCCTCGGGCTGAACGGCCCTCGCCGAGACCATGCCGTGGCCTTCGCTCGCGGTGGCGAGCGAGCAGTGGTCGTGCCGCGTCTGGTGGCCGGACTAGCCGGGGACTGGGCCGAAACCACCGTCGTCCTGCCCAAGGGGCGCTGGACCAGCATGTTGGACGGCTCGACGGTGGTTGGCGGCGAGGTCCCCGTGGCCGAGCTCCTGGCCCGCTTCCCGGTCGCCGTCCTCGGCCGAGAGGGCAGCTGAGGGGAACGATCACCCGAACTGGTACCTCCCGGTCCACCTAGCAAGGAGACGAGTGGATCGTGGTCGCAATAGTCGGCTTCTGCATGGCGTAACCGGACTTCGAGGCTGCGTCGCGACGACAGCTTGTCATTCACATATCGGGAATAAGCCGACGAGGACGAAGCCGGCGGATCAGGACGGACACTCAGGCATCGAGACGGACATAGACGTGCAGATCGTCCTGCATGCCCTCCCAGTGAGGGAGCTCGAGGGTCTGGAGGAGGCGCCAGAGGGGCCGCACCGAGCAGATGCACGGGGCATTGGTGATGCCATAGGCGCACGCCCAGCACCGGTCATAGGCGCCCAGCAGGGCGTGGAAGGAGTCGTCGCCGGTGCGGCCGCCCGGGCCCTCCCCGACGTAGACCAGGTGGCAACCGCCGACGGTGTGGAAGCGTTCGGCGGCCTGCGCCGCCCAGGCTTCGTGGCGGGTCGGCCACACCATGACCAGGGTGCGCTCGGCGTGGAGATCCACGACCGTCTCGTCAGCCGCGCCGACCGGGTACCACAGCGTCGAACCGGCGAACCACCGGTTGGCGGGCGAGGGTGGCGGTTCGATGTCGTAGGCGACCACGTCGACGCCCGTCTCGTGCAGCATCCGAGCCCAGTACCCGGTGCCCGCCCCCACCTCCACCACGCCCTCGGGTGCGAAGCGGGCGACCAGGCGCAGCGCCTCGTCGGTCGGTACCGAGAAGCCGTAGCAGGCGATGAGCGCATCACGGTCCGCGCCCTCGGCGCCACTACTTCCCCCGACCTGCTCGTAGGCCTGCAGCAGGGGATTGCCCTCCAGCGCAGGCAACGGTTGCGCGTCGGCCACTCCTCGCCACATCCCCATCCATGTTGACACTACCCTGCGTCGTAGATTCTTGGGTCGCGTGGAGCAGACGCCGCGTAGTAGATCGACCCCCTGAGCACTAGCATCGGTCCTTCACCCGTCAACAGGCGATCCTCTCGGTGAGGCCGTCGGCGAGATCTTAGGAGGACCTAGGACATGAAACGCCTAAGCACAGTGCTGGTAGCCGTCGTCGCCCTGTTCAGCGCAGCGTGCGGGAGTGACGACACGGGAGGCGCCATCGACCAGGGCGACGCCACCGCTGAGGCCAGCTTCAACGACGCCGACGTGGCCTTCGCCCAGGGCATGATCCCCCATCACCAACAGGCCATCGAGATGTCGGACATGGCCGCCGAGAAGGCTGAGTCGGCCGAGGTGAAGGGCCTTGCGGCCAAGATCAAAGACGCCCAGGCGCCAGAGATCGAGACCATGACAGGGTGGCTGCAAAGCTGGGACCAGCCGGTCCCCAGTGGCATGGAGATGGGCGGCGAAGGCGGGGGTATGGGTGGGATGAACGGGATGAGCGGGATGATGAGCGCCGAGCAGATGGGCATGCTCGAAGCCGCGTCGGGGCCTGAGTTCGACCAGCTCTTCCTCACCGGGATGCGCGAGCACCACGCCGGCGCCATCACCATGGCCGAACAGGAGCTGGAGATGGGTGAGTACCCCGAGGCCAAGGAGCTGGCCCAGGAGATCATCGACGCCCAGCGTACGGAGATCGAGGAGATCGACCGTCTCCTCGCCGCATGAACGGTGGCCTCGTTGACCAGTGACCCCGGTCCCTCACCAGCGCTCGAAGAGCGTGGTGAGGGCCGCGTTCGAGACGGCAGCAAGGTCGTCCTGGTCTTCGTCGCCCTGGTCGTCGTCATCGCCCTCGGGATGATCGCCCTGCGAGTCCAAGCGGGTGGCGCTGGGCACGGCGCCCATAGCGGCGGTGCTGTCGAGATCGAGCCCACTGATTCGCCATGACTGACACGCTGTAGGGGGTCAACCAAGCCCTTCCATTTTTCGACAGCTGCTCCGCCTCATCGAACGGTTTTGTCGGCGATACGGGTCCATTCCGTACCGGCCAGGAGCCGGCGGGGACCAGCGCCTTCTCGAGCGAGGACGTCCCGCGGGTTGATGAGCTGGCACGTCTCGAGGGACAGGCACCCGCAGCCGATGCAGTCGCTGAGGTCATCGCGCAGTCGCTGCAGCTGCTCGATCCGCTCGTCGAGGCGGCCTCGCCACGTCGTGGACAGCTGGGCCCAATCGCTCGTACCGGCTTGCGGCGGATCGTTGACCGGCCCGACCGCCCGACGTGACGGTCAGCTCATGACCTCGGGGAGCCGAACCGACCCCTTCGACGTGGACACGTTCCTCGAGTCGGTAATCAGCGGCGAGCACGACCTCGAGGTGCTTGACGACCCCGGCGAGCCAAGCCGCACCGATGGTGCACCAGAATGGACCGTGCTCCTCCGGCGCTCGGTCCTCGACTCGATCGTGTCGGGGGCGAGCTGACGTTGGCTTCCCGCCGGTGGGACCGGGCCGAATTACCGAGGGGACCGCACCGGTGCGATCACCCGTAGAAATCGCTTCAAATCCCTTGACAACATAGAGAACACGAGTAGAATACGTACGTATGTTGGGTAGCGATGGGATGGCGGTACAGGTACAGGCCTTCCAGCAGGCCCTGGGTTCGCTGTGCGCCGCTCTGGAGCCCGACTCGATACCTCTGCCCGAGGTGGGCCAGGTGTGGTCTCGCTTCGACGCCATCGAGCGTCTGGCCGCCGGGGCCAAGTGCCGCCTGGCCGCCCGGGTGGAGCAGTCC
>JALZNY010000060.1 GCA_030857525.1 Actinomycetota bacterium | reverse complement strand
CCCAACCAGACCATGGCGAGAGGCAGGACGACACGAGCTACGCCGACCAGGCCGGTGAGAGCGTCGTCGACGCCGCGCCCCAAGGATCCACCCACGTCGGCCCAGATGCCCAGGGCCACCAGGACGCCGACGACCACCAAGACGGCGCCCCACACGTCGCCCCGGCTCAGGCCCCGGCCGAGGGCATGGATGCGGGCCTGTCGCCGCTGGGACCGTTCCCGGCTGGCCTTGGCCCGGGCCGCGGCAGTAGGGGCCTTCTTCCCCTGGCGAGCCGTAGGGCGCTTCTTCTTCGCCGGCGGCCGTTGACGAGTCGCAGTAGCCACAGTGGCAACAACGCTAACACCAGCAACATCGCCCTCCGGGGATCCGTTCTGGCCGAGCCAGCCGACGAGTGATCACTCTTGCGGATTGGGTAGATGAGCGGCTCACCACTCGAAGGGAGCCTGATGAGCAGCGAGCACACACCGGCGGACGACGTCGTCTACGACTTGGTGAGCATCCAGTACCACGCCCTCAAAGCGGCCGAGGTCTACGACAAGTACCTCGACGACGCCCACGGGCACGAGGACGTGATGGCGTTCATCGAGCAGTGCAAGGAGCAGGACTCCCAGCGTGCCATCCGCTGCCACGAGCTGCTCGGGAGCCTCACCGGCCAGGGCGGCATCGGCTGAACGCCGGCGCGCGGAGCAGGGCCCGCCCCCGAGTGTTGGCCCTGATCATGGCCGGGGGCGCCGGGACGAGGATGGCGCCCCTGACCGACGACCGGGCCAAGCCGGTGTTGCCCTACGGCGGGCTCTACCGCCTGATCGACTTCCCGCTCAGCAACTGCGCCCACAGCGGCATCAGCGATGTGTGGGTCCTGCAGCAGTACGAGCCCTTCGCCCTCGGGCGGCACCTGGCCGGCGGCCGACCGTGGGACCTCGACCGAACCCGGGGCGGGCTGCAGGTGCTGTTCCCCCACCAGGGTGACAACGAGAGCGGATGGCATCAGGGCAACGGCGACGCCATCTTCCACATCCGATCGGTGCTGCGGGACTTCGACGCCGATGTCGTGGTGGTCCTCAGCGCCGACCACGTGTACAGGCTCGACTACCGCGACGTGGTGCAGGTCCACCTCGAACGCGAGGCCGAGCTCACCATGGTCACCACGGTGGTCGACAGGGACCACGCCTCGCGCTTCGGCAACGTGGAGGTCGACAGCGATGGTCGGGTGACGCGCTTCGTCTACAAGCCCGATGAGGCGGTGAGCGACATCGTCACCACCGAGGTCTTCGTCTTCGCCGCCCGAACGCTGCTCGACACCGTCGACGAGCTGGTGGGCCCCGACGGTGACGATGGCGAGGGGCCGGTGCTCGACGACCTCGGCACCAGCTCCTGCCCCACCTCGTGGAGCGGGGCCGGACCTGGGAGCACCGCTTCGAGGGCTACTGGCGCGACGTCGGCACCCTGGAGAGCTACTGGCGCTCCCACATGGACCTGCTGCAGGCCGACCCGCTCCTGCGCCTCGACGAGCCGGCGTGGCCCATCCTCACCACCAGCGCCACCCGGGCCCCCGCTCGGGTGGAGCGATCGGCCTCGATCGACAGCTCCATGGTCTCACCGGGCTGCCAGATACGAGGCACCGTGGAGCGCTCGGTGCTGGGGCCCGGCGTGGTGGTGGAGCAGGGGGCGGTGGTGCGGTCGTCGGTCCTGCTGGGCGATTCGGTGGTGGAGGCCGGGGCGCTCGTCTCGGGGACCATCGTCGACATGAGGGCCCGGGTGAGAAGGGGCGCGGTCGTGGGGCTACGGGAGGTGCCCGAGGGCGGCTGTCACGACGACGACCTGGTCGTGCTGGGTGAAGGTGTGCAGGTGCCGCCCGATGCGGTGGTGGGTCCTGGGAGCCGCCCGACCCGCTGACGCTCGCCCGACCAGGCCCGGACTACGCCTCTGGGCCACGCCTCTGGACTCACGCCTCCATGACCACGGGGACGATCATGGGCTTGCGCTTGGTGCGCTCGTTGACGAAGGCGGCCAGCGTCTTGCGGACCTGGCGCTTGAGGGTCTCGAAGTCGGTGTGATCGGACTGCTCGATGGCCCGCACCACCCGGCGTCGGGCCTCTTCCAGGAGGTCCTCGGCCTCGGTGGCGTGCACCCAGCCCCGGGTCACGATCTCGGGACCGGCTATGACCTCCCCGCTCTTGACGTCGACGGTGACGATGCACACCACCACGCCTTCCTCGGCCAGGACCTGGCGGTCGCGCAGCACGCCGTGGCCGACGTCGCCCACCACGCCGTCGACGTAGAGGTAGCCGGCCGGGACCTCGCCCACCTTGGCCAGACCGTCGTCGGTCAGCTCGACCACGTCGCCGTCGGCGCACACGACGATGTCGTCCTCGCGCATGCCCACCGCCACCCCCAGGCGACCGTGGTGGATCATGTGGCGGTACTCGCCGTGCACGGGGATGAGCCAGGCCGGGTCGGCCACCGACAGCAGGGTCTTGAGCTCCTCGGCCTTGGCGTGGCCGGTGACGTGCACGTCGGCCAAGCCGGAGTGGATGACGTCGGCGCCGAGGCGGTGGAGGCCGTCGATCACCTTGCCCACGCTGGTCTCGTTGCCGGGGATGGGGTGCGAGCTGAGGATGATGGTGTCGCCCGGGCCCACCTTGAGCCACTTGTTCTCGTTGGCCGCCATGCGCGACAGCGCCGAGAGGGGCTCGCCCTGGGATCCGGTGGAGATGACGCACAGGGCCTCGGGGGCGACGTCCTCGATGTCGGCGATGTCGCAGATCCGGTCCTCGGGGATGTTCAGCCGGCCGAGGTCGCGGGCCAGGCGCACGTTCTTCTTCATCGACAGCCCGAGGGTGGCGATCTTGCGGCCCTCGGCGATGGCCACGTCGGCAATCTGTTGGATGCGGTGGATGTGGCTGGCGAAGCAGGCGGTGATGATGCGCTGGCCCCGGGCGGCGGCGAACAGGCCCCGAAGGGAGGCGCCGATGGAGCTCTCGGACCGGGTGTGGCCCTCCTCCTCGGCGTTGGTTGAGTCGCTCAGCAACAGGCGAATCCCGGTGGTGGCGGAGATGGCGCCGATGCGGGCCAGGTCGGTGGTGCGACCGTCGACGGGGGTGAGGTCGAGCTTCCAGTCGCCCGAGTGCAGGATGACCCCCTGGGGGGTGTGCCAGGCGGTGGCGAAGCCGTCGGGCACCGAGTGGGTGACGGGGATGAACTCCACCTCGAAGGGGCCGATCCGGCGGCACTCACCGTCCTCCACGGCGATGAGCTTGGTGCGGTGCAGCATCCCCGCCTCGTCGATGCGATTGCGGGCGATGCCCAGGCTGAGGGCCGATCCGTAGATGGGGAAGGAGAGGTCGCGCAGCAGGTACGACAGCGCCCCCACGTGGTCCTCGTGGCCGTGCGACAGCACGCAGCCGTCGACCCGGTCGGCGTTCTCCCGCAGCCAGGTGAAGTCGGGCAGCACCAGGTCGACGCCGAGCATCTCGGCCTCGGGGAACATGAGCCCGCAGTCGAGCAGGACGATGCGCCCGTCGAGCTCGAAGCAGGCGCAGTTACGGCCGATCTCCCCCAGGCCGCCGAGGAAGGTGATGCGTACGGGACTGGCCACGTCAGGAACTTCCTTCTCTAGTTGCGAAGTCTTCGCTCTCGTCGGAACCGGTCAGCTCGGCGTGCACCTGTCGGGCCCGGTCCTCCAAGCCTTCGGGGGCGGGACCCATGGGCGGACGGCACTGGCCCACCCGCTGCCCCAGCACCCGCATCATGGCTTTGGTGGGGATGGGGTTGGGGGCGTCGTCACCCGTCTCAAAGCTGAAGCTGGGCAGCATCTGGGCGTTGTGGTGGCGGGCGCCGGCCACGTCGCCGGTGGTGAAGCACCCGATCATGGCGGCCATGGACGGCCCGGCCCAGTGGCTGGCCACGCTGATGACGCCCACCGCTCCCACGGCCAGCAGGGGCAGGGTGAAGGCGTCGTCACCGCTGTAGAGCTCGAAGCGCTCGGGGGTCTGGGCCAGGAGCCGGGCCGACTCGGGGGGGTTGGCGGTGGCGTCCTTGACGGCCACCACGTTGGGCACCTCCCGGGCCAGGGCCACGAGGGTGGCGGTGGCCACCTTGCGCCCGGTGCGGGGGGGGATGTCGTAGATGACCACGGGCAGCTCGGTGGCGGCGGCCACGGCCTGGAAGTGGGCGAAGAGTCCGGCCTGGGAGGGTCGGCTGTAGTAGGGGGTGACGACCAGTACGCCGGCAACCCCACAGGCCGTGGCCGCCCGGGTCAGCTCCACGCTGTGGCGGGTGTCGGCGCTACCCACGCCGGCCACCACCGGCACCGTCACGGCCTCGGCCACGGTGCGGAACAGCTCCAGCTTCTCGTCGTCGGTCAGCGTGGGGCTCTCGCCCGTGGTCCCGGCCAGCACCAGCCCGGTGCTGCCGTGGTCGACCAGCCACCGAGCCAGGATCACGGCGGCGTCGTAGTCGACGCCGAGGTCGTCGTCGAAGGGCGTCACCATGGCGGTGACGACCGGACCGAAGCGGGCCACCGCTACGTGACCGACGCGTCGGTCGTGCCTCGGTCGAGGCCGAGGGTGTCGAGCAGGTCCTGGTGGAGCTCGAACCACACGCTGTGGTAGCTGTCGAGCAGCGGCCGGGTGAACCAGTCGCCCTCCCCGGCTTGCACCTGCGCCAGGGCATGGGCGAGACGGGGCCCGTAGGGGGCGAAGCGGGCCAGGGCGCCGGCCAGACCAGCCAGCAGCGGCTGGGCCCGACGGTGGACCTCGACCAGGCGGGCCACCACCGCGGCGTCGTAGGCGGGGTCGGTGTGATCGTTGACGATGGGCCGAGCGTCGGGCTCGCCGCCACCCGAGCCGTCGCCACTGTCGTCGCCCTCGGTCCGTCGGAGCTGCCAGGCCGTACAGACCTCGAGCAGCTTGGGGTTGAGGCCGAGGAACGACTGGTACGCCGCCTCCACGAGGGGGCGGGCGCCGCTGGCCTCCAGCTCCTCGGCCACCTCGACGTCGTCGTGCTTGCGACCCAACGCGGTGGGCGCCCACCCCGACAGTGGTCCTGGTCGCCGCTCCACCAGCCCATCGGCGGCCAGCCCGGCCAGCCCCGTCTCCACCTCGCCGGCGGCCAGATCGGAAGCCCGACACAGGGCCGGCACCTCGGCCACGCCCTTTAGCCGGACGGCGTGCAGCACCAGGAATCGGGCGGCGGACTGGTAGGGCATCGGCGAAACCCTATCCCTGCGCCTCACGCCGGTTGCGAACCGGGCCCAGGGGCCGCACCGCCATGGTGCCGTCGGGCGCCACCTCCCAGGGGTCGGTGAGGTCCTCGGCGAACCAGCGCCGGCTGGCGGGCAGGTCGCCCGGGAGGGTGGCGCCGGGGAGGGCGGCCAGGGCCACGTTGACGGCCTTGCCCACGCCAGTGTCGAGCATCCCTCCGATCCACAGGGGGATGCCCCGCTCCAGGGCCAGATCGTGGATGCGCAGCGACTCGCCCACTCCCCCCACCCGCCCGGGCTTGAGGTTCACGTGGTCGAGCGCCCCCAGCGCCAGGGCCGTCTCCAGGTCGGCGACCGAGCCGATGGACTCGTCGAGACAGACCGGCGTAGCCAGCCGGCGGGCGGCCTCGGCCAGGCCGACCAGGTCGCCGGCAGACAGGGGCTGTTCGATCTCGACCAGGCCGAGCTGGTCGAGGGTGGCCAGCGGACCGTCGAGGTCGCTCCGGCCGTAGGAGCCGTTGGCGTCCACGCCGAGGGCGAGGTCGGGCCATGCGGTACGTACTGCCCGAACCGGCTCGACGTCCCAGCCGGCCCGGACCTTCAGCTTGACCCGCCGGTAGCCGTCCTCCACGAAGCCGGCGACCTCACCCAGCAGCTCGTCAACCGTGGCGGCGAACCCCACGGCCACGCCGCAGGCGACCCGGTTGCGTACAGCACCCAGCCAGGCCGCCAACGTGGTCTCGGCGACGGCAAGGCGGAGATGGAGCAGGGCGGCCTCGACGGCTGCGCTGGCCATGGGGTGGCCCACCACCCCGGAGGGACGCCCGGCCAGGGCCGCGGGGATGAGGAACCGCCCCAGCACGGCTTCGGCTCCGTCGACCCACTCGGCGCTGTAGCTGGGCGCCGCCAGGGCGGCGCACTCGCCCCACCCCTCCCGCCCCTCGGCGTCGATTGCCCGCACGAGCAGCACTTCCTTGGTTGACTCGACGCCGTGGGCGCTGACGAAGGGCCGGGTCAGGGCCAGCCTGGTGCGCACCACCTCGATGCCGGCCGGGGCCACCTCGGGCAGGGGCGCCCGGGCGCCGGCGGTCACGCCGACAGGGCGGTTAGGCCCACTGGGCGGTCACGCCGCAGCGGTCACGCCGACAGGGCGGTCTCGAGGTAGGGCTCCCAGTGGCTGGGCACGGTGCCCACGGCCACGGTGATCCAGGTCAGCTCCCGGGGAGCAGTGGGCCGGCGGGCCAGGACCATCCCGCTCTCGGCCAGCATCCGGTCCCGCTTGCGGGCGTTGCACGGGCGACAGGCAGCCACCACGTTCTCCCATACGTGCTGGCCCCCCCGGCTGCGGGGGATGACGTGGTCGATGCTCTCGGCCGGAGCGCTGCAGTACTGGCAGCGGGAGCCGTCACGGGCGAAGACGGCCCGGCGGTTGAGCGACGCCCGGCGCCGGAAGGGCACCCGCACGAAGTAGCGCAGGCGGATCACCGAGGGGACCGGCACCCGGAGCCGCTCCGAGCGCATCACCATGCCGGTGTCGTGGAGCACCTCGGCCTTCTCGCTGAGGACCAGGACCACGGCGCGCCGGACCGGCACCACACACAGCGGCTCGTAGCTCGCGTTCAGCACCAGTGCCCTCGACACCGGCCCGAACGCTACCCGGACCAGCGGCCCCCGGGGCGACACATTCCACCCAGTTCTTTCGGCGCTCAGTCCCGAGGGGTGGGCTTCAGTGCCGAAAGAACGGGGGCGCCGGGCTAGGATCAGCGCCACCGCCGGCGATGCTCCCGGCGGCACCACGCCAGGTAGGTGACGACGTCGGCCGGCTCCGGGTCCCGTCCCTCGCCGCCGTAGGCGGTCTGGAGCCGGAAGCGCAGGTAGGCAGGGTCGGGACGGGGCAGGGGCGGCCATCGTCGCCACCACCCGGTGGGCGCCAGCCGCACGAGCTGGCGCAGGGCCGTTGTCCACAGCTCCGGACGCCGGGCCACGACCAGGCCCGCCCCCACCCACCAATGCTGGCGGGTTGGCCTCACCGAC
>JALZNY010000059.1 GCA_030857525.1 Actinomycetota bacterium | reverse complement strand
TCGCCGATGACCCCGAGCGCTTCCCCAGGGGCGACTTCGAACGAGACGTCCCAGGCGGCCACGATGGCCCCGGTGCTGGGGCTGACCGAGGTGGCGGTGTCAGGCCCGGTTCCCGCCACGGCCGATACCCCTCCGGTGCCGTAGACCTTGCCCAGTGCCTCCACCTTCAGGATCCACGGGGGCAGGGCGACTGCCTCGGGGCGGCTCTGGGTGGCGCTGAGCATCATGACCTCGTCTCCCCGGCTGCTCGCTCGCAGTGGTCGCTGTCACTGCACACCCAGCGCTCGGGTGCCCCGCCGCTGGCGGGCACCTGCACCAGGAAGGTGTCGTCGTGGTGACAACGGGCGCAGCGGGCGCCCTCGGGTGCGGTCTCCACCTCGAAGGGCACGTCCTCGAAGGTCAGGGGCTCCACGTCGGTGTGAGGGGGGACGGCGAAGATGCGCTTCTCCCGACCGGCCCCGAAAAGGGTGAGGCACGACGAGCGGTGCAGCTTGGGGACGTCCCAGCGGGGGATGGGCGTGGTGGCCATGACGTAGCGGCCCCCGACCAGGCACGGGTAGCCGGTGCTGCGGGTGATCACGCCGTTGCGCACCTTGTCCTCGTAGAGGCTCACCCACATGCGGGCGTAATCCCCCTCGGCGTGCATGCGACGCAGCTCCCGCATGTCCCGCTCCACCCCTCGCAGGGGCTCGGGGACCGGGACCTGCAGGACGAGGATCTGGTCGGGGCCGAGCGCGTCCTCAGGGATGCGGTGGCGGCTCTGGATGATCGAGGCCTGCCGGCTGTCGGTGGTGTCGACGGCGCCGGCGGCATCGGTGATGAGCCGGCGCAGGTTGGAGGCGTTGACGCCGGCATCGTCGCCCTGGTCGATCACCTTGACGGTGTCCTCGGCACCGATGATCCCGAGGGTGACCTGGAGGCCACCGCTGCCCCAGCCCCGGGACACCGGCATCTCCCGGGACCCGAAGGGGACCTGGTAGCCGGGGATGGCCACGGCGCTGAGCACGGCCCGGCGGATCTCGCGCTTGGAGTACTCGTCGAGCAGCCCGGCCCTCTCGTGCGGGGAGGGGTCGGCGGCGAGCTCGGCCAGGCGGGAACCGGTGATGGCGGCGACGGTGGTCACGTCAGGCCTCCCTGGGTCGTGGATGTCGGGACCGGGCCATCTCTGTCGCCGGCAGCTCGGCGCACCGCTTCCTTGCGCTCCACCATGGAGCGGAAGGTCACGTAGTGGGGGAGCTTGAGGTGCTCGAGGAACCCTGAGGAGTCCAAGCCGTCGGTGGTGAGCAACAGGGACTGCTCCAGCGAGGAGCGGCCGCCGTCGCGGTGGCACGAGATGTCGAGGTTGGCCATGGCGATGGCCTTGCGCTCGTTGTGTCCGAACACCATGCCGTAGCCCACGTCGAAGCGACCCCGATCCTCCTCGATCCCGTCGAGGTCCTCGATGGCCTCGACCTCGGTGACCCGGACCTGACCGATGGTCACCGGCTTGGCTGTGTGAGGGTGCACGACCCGCAGAGGCAGGCGTCCGTGGCGGACCTCGCCCAGGGTGACCTCGTGTATGTAGCCGTCGGGTCCGAGCACGTTGCGGTACCACAAGTTCACCAGTGCACCGGTCTCGGCCCGGGCCATGGCCGCCAGGCGGGCCGACCGGGGCGCCGGAGGCCGAGGTGGGACCCGGGTGACGTCGAAGGGGTCGGGGTCGTCGTCGGCCCGGCGGTCGACGACCAAGTCGACGTTTTGGAGGAGGTCGTAGAGCCTAGGAGGCGTGGTGGCCTTCGACGGGCGCTGGCTCCCGTTCGTGGTGGTCAGTGCGGCCGTCACCTTGGCCGCGACCGTCGCCGCCAGCTTCTCGCCCTCCGCCCGGGCGTCGGACTCGGGGAGCAACTCGATGAGCCGTCCCGTGTAGTCGGTGGTGCGACCGAGCAGTTGCGGTCCGGGCGGGTTGCGGTAGGCGGGAACGATTCGGCGCAGGACCTCCAGCTCGTCGGCGTGCACCGCTTCGCTGTAGGCAAGCCGCGGCAGGGTGGAGCGGTAGGCCCGCAGAAGGTGGGAGGCCTCGATGGGGTCGCCTTCGGCCTGGCGCAGGGCCACCGCGGCCAGCTCCGGGTCCCAGAGGCCACCTTCGCCCATGACGCGGTCCACGGCCAGGCGCAGGCGGTCCACGATCTGGTCGGTCCCGAGCCACGGGCTGGCGGCACCCAGGCGCCGAGTGCGCACCAGCTGTTCGGCGGCGAGGATGGCATCGAGGCCCCCTCGGGCGGCGGCGTAACCCATCAGGATGCTCCTCGTTGGTCGGGGTCAGAATGGTTCTGGGGGTTGGATCCACCGACGGTCTCGACGGTGAGGGAGGTGGTGCGAGGGAGCCCGATCACCCTGCCGTCGTCGGCCACCAGCCAGGCGTCGATGCCGGCGGGAAAGGTACGGTTGGCCTCGGCCAGCGCCCGAAGCACGTCGGCGTCCAGTCCGTGAACGATGAGGTGGCGGGTGCTCTCGACCCCTGGACCCTGGAGGGTGAGACTGACGGCGCCGCTGACCGGGCCGGGGGCCGGACCGTAGGTCAGAGACCGGCAGGCGATGCTCACCCGGGCTCCTCGTTCGGGGGCGATGGCGTCGCCCCGCTCCATGGCCACCAGCTCGGCCGGTGACGGAGCCCGCAGTCCGACCACCATCTGGGCCAGGACGACGGGGACGGATCGGGCTCCTGTCGAGCTGATGAGCACGTCGGCCCAGTGCTCGTCGGCGGGTTCGGCCAGCACGGCCAGCGATATCTCCACGTCGGCCAGGGCCGCGGCGGGGACCAGCGCCGGGGGCATGCGGTCGGTGACCGAGCTCGGCAGCGCGACGATGCGACCGGGACGGGCCAGGGTGTCGAGCAGCGTCCGAAAGACCTGCTGGGACTCGTCGTTGCTCAGACGGCCGCGACGCACGAGGTCGGTCGGTGCGAGACGGGTGGTGGGGGCCATCAGTCGAGCTCCTCGAAGCTGACCTCGGTGGGGGCCAGCTCAGCCCACTCCGCCGCGGCTGCCTCCGCCGCGGCGTGGGCCGTGGCCTCGCACAAGGCCAACACGTCGCCGGCCCGAGCCCGGTCCGCCTGGACTTCGGCGTCGCAGATAGCAGCCGCCAGGGAACGGACCCGGTCCGATCCCATCACCATGGCCCAGCCTCGAGCGCCGCCGAGGTCGACCTCGGCCCGAGTCACCAGCACCTCGCCCAGGTAGAAGCGCTCCTGGGCCACCGGCTCTCGCACCTGCATCATCACCATGCCCACCTCGGGACCGGCGACCACGACGGGCTCGTCGCCCGGGTCGAGGCAGCGTTCGGCCAGGTCAGCAAGAGCGGTGGGCTCCGCTCTGGCCAGAAGCTCGCACAATCGCTCCCGGGTGACTACGCCGCTCATGGCCGCTCGCCCATCTCGAACACGACCCGGAGCACGTCGGCGCGTAGCCAGCCCTGGGTGAGCTCCGTGGGACGCTTCGAGCTCACGTCCCGGTTGAGGCTCTCGAGGAGCCAGGTCGGCTCGGGGGTCTCGAGACCCAGCCGTTCGCTCACGTCGACCGGGGGTATCTCGAGGCTGGCTCGGCTCCAGACCCGCTTGGGATCCAGGCCGTAGCGCTCCACCAGCACGCGGTAGAGCGAATCGTCGTCGCCCAGGTGACGGCCGAGATCGGGCGCCAGGTCGGCCGGGAGATGGGTGGTGGCAGTGCTGGCCAGCAGCCCGTCGACGGTGTTGCGGCGGGTCACCACCACCACTCGTGAGCGGGGGGGCAGCTCCAAGCGTTGGCGGAGCTTGGCCGAAGCCGGGCTGAGGCGGATGCGGATGATCTTGCTTCCCGGCACAGCTCCGGCCCGGCGGATCGTCTCGCTCCAGGAGGGCGCCATGTCGTAGCTGACGAGGTAGTCGACCCGGCGGTTGACGTAGGTCCCCGACCCTCGAATGCGGCGAACGAGGTAGCGGCGCTCCAGCTCTTGGAGGGCGGCGCGAGCAGTGGGTCTACTTACCCCGTTGGCTGCCGCCAGCTCATGCTCGCTGGCGACTCTGGATCCCGGGACCGCCCTCGACAGCTCGTGTTCGAGGACGTCCACCAAGTCGAGGTAGGGGACAGTTGCGGTCACGTCCTCTACTGTGCCCCTCGCAAGTTGTCAGGACAACCTCTATTGGGTGAACGTTAGTTGAACCTCCGGGAACGACGTCGGAGCCCCGGTCGGGTCGGCCAAAAAGACGTCGTGGGCAGTCGAGCAGGTGGTCCTGCGCGACTGCCCACGGCGGGAGATGACCGCTACTCACCGACGCTTACATGCTGCCCTTGTCGAACGGGCCGGTGATGGCGAAGCTGATGCCCGGGGTCTGGATGTTGACGAACAGCACGGTTCCGTCGGGGCTGTAGCAAGCGCCGGCGAACTCCTTGTCCTCGTTCTCCGACACCAGGTTGAGGGCGAAGTCGAAGATCCGGCCGTCAACGCTGATGCCCCGGACGAACTGCTCGTCGTCTCCGTCCTCACACAGGGCGAGGCCGCCCCGTGGGGTGACGGTGATGTTGTCGGGGCTGTCCAGCAGGCTGGCGCCCGGGGACTCGAAGATGAGGGTGAGCAGCCCGCCGAAGCGCGAAGCGAACGGGGAGGACCCTCCGAGGGGGCGGTACTCCCAGACCTGGCCGAGTCCGGCTTCACCGCCGCTGGTGGAGTTGAAGTAGATGCGCCCGTCGCCGAACCATGCGCCCTCCAGGCGGGCGAAGGTGGCGCCGCCGGCCGCTGCTCCCTGCTCGAAGACGGCGGACCGGTTCTCCGTGGCCCCCGCCGGATCAGGGTCGTTGATTTCGACCCACTCCGCGGGAAGCGGGCGTCCTACGGTCTGGCCGGTGCGGGTGTCGAAGTTCGACCGGCCTCGGATCGCCAGCATCTGCAGCTTTCCGCCGGCCGCCAGGTTGTCCGGACGGGCGGGAAGGAAGCGATAAAAGCCGGACTCGTCGCCGTTGTCCTCGGTCTCGTACACCGAGCCGGTGGCTGGGTCGATGGCGACGGCCTCGTGGGCGAAGCGTCCCATGGGCCGCAGCGGCTGGGGGTCGGTGACCACGCCACCTTCGGCCGGCACCTCGAAGATGTAGCCGTGCGTCTCCTGGAAGCCAGCCCCGGCCAGCTCGGTGGAGGGGCCGTTGGTGGTCTCCTCACAGGTGAGCCACGAACCCTGGGGCGTGAGGCCGCCGGCGCAGTTCACGCTGGTCCCGTTGATTGAGATGAAGCTGTCGACCAAGCGCATGCTGGCGGTGTCGAAGAGCAGGGTGGTGCAGGCGCCGCCTGAGTTGCGGTCGTAGGCGAAGTCGGGGTTGCCGACCAAGGGCTGCTCACCGCTGCCTTCGAAGGGCACGGGGCTGTAACCGCGTTCGTGGTTGCGGACCAGGCGAACCTGGTTGGCTCCTGGGCCGGGAAAGGCGGCCATGCCGTCGTGGCGGTCGGGGGTGGGGAAGCCGTCGCTGCCCATCTCGCCGGTCTGACCGAAGGCTGTGTAGCTGAAGCCCTCGGGCAGGGCGAGAAAGGTCTCCCCAGTGGCGAGGTCCCGGGTGGGGGAGAGGGGCCCGTAGCCCCCGTTGTCCTCGGCGACGATGCTCCGGCGTCCTCGTACGGGCCGGACCTCGGCCCCGGCGGCGTTGGCCAGCAGGGCGCTCAGCGGGCCGGCGCCAGTAAGGCCTCCCACGGTGGCGGCGGTACCAGCCTTGAGGAACTTCCGTCGGTCGATTGCGGTCATCGGCGCTCTCCTTCGTGTCGTTGGTAGGGCCGAAGCTAGGAAGGAGAGGTTTCGCCACCCCGACGCGATTCCGAACGAGAGACGACCGTTGAGTGAAGTCTGGGCGTGAGCTCATGGGTGGCTCTGCCCTCGTTCACCTAGTCGCTGCCTTCGCGACACCCGCGCTTCCGCCAAGGTTGGGCGTACGTTCAGCTTCCGTTCACCGTAGCTCCGGACCACCTTCACAACCCCTGCCTACGATCGTGTCGACCCACGCCATCCCCATCAGGAGGAAAACCGTTGCGACCTTCCATGCGCCTGCTTGCCCTGCCCATGGCTCTGTTCCTGCTCGCTGCCGCGTGCGGCGAGAGCGAGGACGCTGCTGACCCGGGCTCGACCGAGCCCACCGGAGGGGAGGAGCTCTCGGGCGAGATCGTGATCTCTGGCTCGTCGACCGTCGAGCCGATCTCGATCGATGTGGCCGGGAAGTTCGGCGAGATCGCCCCCGGCGTCAACGTTGCCGTCAGCGGCCCGGGTACGGGGGACGGGTTCCAGGCGTTCTGCAACGGTGACACCGACATCTCCGACGCCTCCCGGGCCATCAAGCCAGAGGAGATCGAGGCCTGCGAGGCCTCGGGGGTCGACTTCATCGAGATGAAGGTCGCGATCGACGGCATTGCCGTGCTCACGTCGCCCGAGGGCGGGGAGATCTCCGAGTGCTTGAGCTTCGCCGATATGTACGCCTTGGTGGGCCCCGAGTCGCAGGGCTTCGAGCAGTGGTCCGCGGCCAACGACCTTGCCGCCGAGTTGGAAGGCACGGTGGGGGCGCCGTTCCCCGACGTTCCCCTGACCATCACCGCTCCCGGTGAGGAATCCGGCACCTACGACAGCTTCGTGGAGATAGCGCTCGAGAGCATCGCCGAAGAGCGGGGCCAGGAGCCCCAGACCCGGCCCGACTACCAGGCGTCCGCCGACGACAACGTGATCATCCAGGGCATTCAGGGTGCGCCCAACTCGTTCGGGTGGGTGGGCTACGCCTTCTTCGAGGCGAACCAGGACACGGTCAAGGCCTTCGAGGTGGCGGGTGAGGACGGCGCCTGCGTAGCTCCAACCGCCGAGACCATTTCTGATGGGTCCTACCCCATCGCCCGGCCCCTGTTCATCTACGCCAACCTCCAGAAGCTCGAAGAGAAGCCGGAGCTCGCTGAGTTCGTGGAGTTCTATCTCAGCGAGGAGGGCATCACCTCGGCTACCGAGGTGGGCTACGTCGGGCTTCCCGACGAGGAGATCGAGGCCACCCGCGAGGCCTTCGAGTCGCGCGAGACTGGTACCCGGGAAGGCTAAGCCCGTCCAGACGGGGGCGGGCACCGGCTCGCCTCCGTCTGGGCTCGTCCTCCACTTGCACGCCGCGACCAGACAGGAGGTGCGAAATGGCTGATACGACCGTGGATGCGGGGACCTTCAGCGCTGCGTCTCTCCGCGGTAGCCCTGGGCGTCTCCGGAAAGAGGCAGGGATCAGGG
>JALZNY010000058.1 GCA_030857525.1 Actinomycetota bacterium | reverse complement strand
CCGGCGAGAGCATCGACGTACCTGCCTCCAAGGCGGTCAAGATCTCGGCCGGTTCCAAGCTCAAGGCCATCGCCGCCGGCAAGGAGCAGGCTCCGTAACCGGAATCCCCACCGAGCCGGGAACCGCACCGGTGCCCTCGTTCGTCCAACCTCTCACACCAACGAGGGAGCGGACATGGGATCGTCGATGGACACGGTGGACGGCGGATGGCTCCGTATCGGGCCGGCGCGGGGTCGGCGACCGGGGGTGCTCCTCGCCCTCGCCCTCGCCCTGCTGGTGGTGGCCGGCGCGGTGGTGGCCTTTAGCGACGCCACCAACGACTCGATGTCCGCAGACTCGATGTCTGCAGACTCCCAGGCCCAGTTGCCCACAGCCGTCTTCGCCGGCGGGGATGAGGCCGCAAGAGGTGGCCCCGACCTGGCCGTGGTCGACCAGGACGCGAACGGCGTCGGCGGTGAGGTCGCCTCCCGTCCCGCTGCGTCCGCCAGCCAACCTGTACCCACCCCCGGCTTCCCCGGGGCCGAGTCCCGCATCGTCAAGCACGCCGAGCTGGCCATCGAGGTCGCCGGGCCGGTCACCCAGGCCTTCGACCGGGTGAGCGACGTGGCCCGGGGCCAGGGCGGATTCGTGGTGAGCTCCTCCACGTCGAGCGTGGAGGAGGGGCCGGCGAGGGCCGAGCTCACGCTGCGGGTCCCGGCCGATCGCTTCGACGCCGCCCGGTCCGAGCTGGCCGAGGTCGGCGAGGTCCGGTCGGTCCGCGTGGGCGGCGAGGACGTAACCGCCCAACTCGTCGACCTCGATGCTCGGTTGCGAGCGCTAAGGGCCGAGGAGGACGCCCTCAACGCACTGCTCGGCCAGGCCACCAACGTGGGTGAGGTGCTGAGCGTGAGGGAGCAGGTGTCGGCCACCCGCTCCGAGATCGAGCAGCTCGCCGCCCAGCAGGCCTCGCTCGACGACCGGGCCAGCTTCTCCACCCTGCGGGTCAGCCTGTCAGAGCCCGGGGCCGCCGGTACCGATCCCGAACCTCGACCGGCCGCCGGACTGGCCCGGAGCCTGGAGCGGGCGCTCGACGGAGCGGTGGCGGTGGTGGGCGGCATGGTCGTGGTGGTGGGCTACGCCGGTCCGTTCCTGGTCCTCGGTCTCCTCGGGTGGGGGGCACAACGTCTGACCCGGGTCCACCGCCGAGCGGCCTGAAGGTCCTGACCGGGCCCACTATCGTGCGGCCATGCTCGAACTCGGAGACCGTGCCCCCGCCTTCACCTTGGCTGACCAGCACGGCGACAAGGTGGCCCTCACCAGCTTCAAGGGCCGCAAGGTCTTCGTCTACTTCTACCCCAAGGCCGACACCCCGGGCTGTACCACCCAGGCCTGCGGCCTGCGCGACGCACAGCCCGACCTGGGCGACACCGTCGTGCTCGGCATCAGCCCCGACCCGCCGGCCGACCAGGCCGCCTTCGACGCGAAGTTCGCTCTGGGCTTCCCCCTGCTGTCGGATCCCGAGCACGTGGTGGCCGAAAAGTACGGGGTGTGGGGCGACAAGAGCATGTTCGGGCGCACCTACCAGGGCGTCATCCGCTCCGCCTTCCTGATCGACGAGAAGGGCAAGGTCGCTCACGCCTGGTACAAGATCTCGCCCAAGGAAACGACCGAGAAGCTGCGTCAGGCCGCCTGCGCCTGATGGCCGACCCGACCGAGTGGCTCCCGCACCGGCCCCCCTTCCTCCTTCTCGACGAGGTCCACGACGTCGAGCCCGGTCAGTCGGCTCAGGGGAGTTGGCGTCTCACCGGCGAGGAGCCCTTCTTCGCCGGCCACTTCCCCGGGCGTCCCACGCTTCCGGGGGTGCTCATGATCGAGTCGATGGCCCAGGTCGGAGCCTGCGCGGTGCTGTCCGACGAACGCTTCGCCGGTCGCCTGGTGCTCTTCGGGGGCATAGACACGGCCCGCTTCCGCCGCCAGGTCGAGCCCGGCGACACCCTCGAGCTCAGCGTCGAGCTCGGTCGCATGTCGTCGCGAGCGGGCAAGGGCCAGGGCCGGGCGACGGTCGAGGGCGAGCTGGCCTGCGAAGCCGGCCTGCTCTTCATCCTCGTGGCCGACTGCTGAACCGTCTCACCGGCTCATCGCACCGTTCTGATACCTGGATCGGGTGCGATCACACCCGATTCAGGTATCAGAAGTCAGATGGCCCGACTGGGGCTAGGACCAGGCAGCCGTTGTGGCCGCCGAAGCCGAAGCTGTTCGACAGGGTGGGGCCCGGCTCCCAGGGGCGGGGCCCGTCCATCACGGCGTCGATGCTCATGTCGGGATCGAGGGTGGCGAGGCCCGCGGTAGGCGGGATCAGGCGACGATCGATCGAGAGCAGCACGGCAGTGGCCTCCAAGGCGCCGGCGGCGCCCAGGGCATGGCCGGTGACCCCCTTGGTGGAGGTGACCGGAGGCCCGGAGGAGCCGAACACCTTGGCCAGGGCCTGGGCCTCGGCCGCGTCGTTGAGGGGTGTCGAGGTGCCGTGGCCGTTGATCTGGCGGATGTCGCCCGGCGCCATGCCGGCGTCGGCCAGGGCCAGCTCCATGCAGCGCACCGCCCCGCCGCCGTCGGGGTCGGGTGCGGTGATGTGATGGGCGTCGGCGGTGCTGGCCGATCCCAGGATCTCGCCGTAGATGCGCGCCCCGCGGGCCCGGGCCGCGTCGAGAGCCTCGATGACCAGCACGGCGCCGCCTTCGGCGATGACGAAGCCGTCCCGGGCCACGTCGAAGGGGCGGGACAGTCCCGAGCTGGACAGGGCGGTCATGTTGGTGAACCCAGCCACCCCAGCCGGGGTCAGGGCCGCTTCGCTGCCCCCGGTGAGGGCGGCGTCGATGGTGCCCCCGGCCACCAGCCGGGCGGCGTTGGCGATGGCGTGGGTGCCGGCGGCACAGGCGGTGACCGGGGTCTCACACGGGCCTCGCCACCCGAAGCGCATGGAGACGCTGGCCGCCCCCGCATTGGCCATCATCATGGGAACGAGGAAGGGCGAGACCCGGTCGGCGCCCTTGGTGTGGCAGATGACGATCTGCTTCTCCAGGGTCTCCAGGCCGCCCACCCCGCTGCCGATGATGACGCCGCAGCGGTCGGGGTCGGCCCCCACCGGTCCGGCGTCGTCGAGGGCCATGGCTGCTGCTGCCACCGCGAACTGGGCGAAGCGGTCGGTGCGACGGGCCTCCTTGGGCCCCAGCCACGGGCTCGGGTCGAAGTCGGTGATACGCCGCTCGCCCCGGGGCGGCTCGGCCAGCAGGCCGTCCCAGAAGGCGTCAGAGCCCACGCCGCAGGAAGCGACCACCCCGATGCCGGTGACGACGACGCGCCGGCCGTTCATGTCATCTCCTGAGGGGAATCCGTCATGTGGGGAGCTTCGCCTCGACCATCTCGTAGGCCTTGCCCACCGTGTCGATGCCCTCGAGGTCCTCCTCGGGGACCTCGATGTCGAAGGCCTCCTCGAGGGCCATCACCAGCTCGACCAGGTCGAGGCTGTCGGCGTCGAGGTCGTCGCTGAAGCTGGCCTCCATGGTCACCTGCTCGGGCTTCACCTGCAGCACCTCGACGGCGCACTCGCGGAACTTGTCGAAACTGTCATCGGCCATTTGGCTCTCCCTGGTCTGTCGGCACCCTGGCCGAGATCGTGATGGTCGTGAATCGGAATCTGGCCGGCGAGTATCGCGGGCCACCGCGTTCAATGCCCATGCCCGTCAATGCCCCATGCCGAGGCCCCCGTCGACCGGCAGGACGGCGCCGGTGACGTAGGACGCCTGCTCGGAGGCGAGGAAGGCGATTGTGCCCGCCACCTCGTCGGGGGAGGCGAATCGCCTGAGGGGCACCGCGGCCAGCAGCTCGGCCCGGCGGGCCTCGGTCAGCGCCGCGGTCATGTCGGTCTCGATCGGCCCCGGGGCCACCACGTTGACGGTGATGCCCCGTGAGCCCAGCTCCCGGGCCAGGGACCGGGCCAGGCCGACCAGGCCGGACTTGGAGGCGGCGTAGTTGGCCTGGCCGGCGGCGCCGCTCAGGCCCACCACCGACGACACGAAGATCAGCCGGCCTCGCCGGGCCCGCAGCATGGGCCCCGTAGCCCGTTTGGCCACTCGGTAGGCGCCGGTCAGGTTGGTGTCGACCACCTCCGTGAAGGCTTCTTCGCTCATGCGCATGAGGAGGGTGTCACGGTTGGTACCGGCGTTGGAGACGACCACCTCGACGGGGCCGAGGCGCTCCTCCACCTCAGCGAAGGCGGCATCGACCTCCTTGGTGGAGGTGACGTCGCAGCGCACGTGCAGGAGTCGGTCGTCGTCGGCCACCGACTCCCGGTGGGTAACGGCGACCCGGTCGCCCCGATCGGCGAAGTGACGGGCACAGGCCAGGCCGATGCCGCGGTTGCCCCCGGTGACCAGGACGACCCGACCGTCGGCCCGATGTTCGGGCACCTCGGTCACGGTCCCCATCGTAGGACGGTGCTGGCCCAGGTCATCCCCGCGCCGAAGCCGACCAGCAGGACGATGTCGCCCTTCGACAGCCGACCGGTGGTGGCGGCGTCGCCGAGGGCCAGGGGGATGGACGCAGCCGAGGTGTTGCCCGTGCGGTCGAGGACCGACGCGGTGCGTTCCATGGGGATCCCCAGGCGCTCACAGGCGGCGACGATGATGCGGGTGTTGGCCTGGTGGGGTACCAGGAGGTCGACGTCGCCGGCGCTGAGGCCGGCCTGGGCCAGCGCTGCCTGGGATGACTCGACCATGACCCGCACCGCCCGACGGAAGACCTCCTTGCCCTCCATGCGCACGTAGCCACCGAGGTCGGCCTGGAGCAGGTGACGCAGGCTGCCGTCGGAGCCCAGGTCCCAACCCAGGAGCTGGCCCGGTCCGTCGACGACGTCGAGGACCACGGCGCCGGCGCCGTCGCCGAAGAGCACGGCCGTGCTGCGATCCTGCTGGTCGGTGACCCGGCTCATCACGTCGGCTCCTACCACCAGAACCCGGCGGGCGCCCATGGCGGTCATGCCCGCCCCGGCGACCAGGGCGTAGACGAAGCCCGAGCAGGCGGCGTTGACGTCGAAGGCGCCGCAGCGCAGCCCGAGGGCGTCCTGGACGGACGAGGCCGTGGCTGGCAACTGCTGGTCGGGCGTGGAGGTGGCCAGCACCAGCAGCTCCACGGAGGCCGGCGATGCTTCGGCGGCGATCAGCGCCTGGTGGGCGGCGGCGGTGGCCAGCTGGCCGGTGGTTCCTCCGATGCGGCGTTCACGGATACCGGTGCGCTCGGTGATCCAGCGATCGCTGGTGTCGAGGCGGGCCTCCAGGTCGGCGTTGGTGACCGTGGCGTCAGGCAGGGCCACACCCCACCCGACCACCGCCACCCCCGTCGTAGCCGGGGCGAGCCCGGTCATGCCGTGCGCAGCCAGGCGATGGGCTGGCTGGGCAGGACCTGCTCCCCCTCATGGGCGATGATGCCCATGATCACCCCAGCGAAGCGCGAGCGGATCTCCTCGGTGCCGACGGTGCCCAGGACCTCACCGACCTCTACCCGGCTGCCGGCCAGGTTCTCGCGCCAACGCTCCGACGGCGAGAAGACCCCGGCGGCAGGGCTGACCACCAGGCGCTCGGCCATGTGCAGGTGCTCGCCCTCGGGCCGGGCGGGTGGAGGGTTCGGTGCCGCGGGCGCCGCCGCGGCCAGGCGGTCGATCTCCTCGGGGGTCGACACCGAGACCGTGCCCAGGTCGGGCCGCGTGCGGCGGACCAGTCCGCACAACACGCCTCCCGGGCCTACCTCGACGACGGTGGTCACCCCGTCGTCGGCCAGGCGCTCGACGCATCGGCGCCAGCGCACGGGGCTGCAGAGCTGGGCGTGCAGGAGCTCGGACCACTCACCGGCCTGGTGGTGGGGAGCGGCGTCCACGTTGGCGACCACCGGTACCTGGGGAGCGCCGAGCGACGCCGCCTGCAGCGCAGCATCGAGGTCCTGCTCCGCCGGGGCCATCAACGGGGTGTGGAACGCCCCGCCCACCGGGATGGGCAGCACCCGGCGGGCGCCGAGGCCCCGGGCCGCGTCGCCGGCGGCGGCCACCGAGTCGGGCGCACCGGAGATGACGACCTGGCCCGGAGCGTTGAAGTTGGCCACCCACACGTCACCGCCGGTCTGGCGGCAGGCCTGCTCGGCGAGAGCGTCATCGAGGCCGAGGACCGCAGCCATGGTGCCAGGCCGGGCGTCGGCGGCGCGTTGCATGGCCTCGCCCCGAGCCTGGACCAGCCGGAGACCCTCGGCCAGGGAGAGGCTGCCGGCGGCGGTGAGGGCGGTGTACTCCCCGAGGCTGTGGCCGGCACAAGCGGACGGGACGATGGCGGCCCGGCGCAGGGCGTCGAGAGCCACCAGGCTGGTCAGATAGGTTGCCACCTGGGCGCTGGCAGTGGCTACCAGTTCGTCGGCGTCGGCCTCGAGGAGCAGGTGGGAGAGGTCGACACCCAAGATGTCGGACGCTTCGTCCACGATCGACCACGAAGCGTGGCCTACCCAGGCACGGCCCATCCCCGGTCGCTGTGAGCCCTGGCCTGGAAAAATGAACGCGAGCACTCTCGCCCCTCTCCGCGCGGTCTGAAAGGGTCTGACCTGCCAGCTCTCCCGGAGGTTTCATTCCCGGGAGCCTGGGATGAACCGGCGGCGTCGCCCGGGCCAACGGGAGGCGGAGACGGGACCGAGGAGAGGCCGAGCGGTAGCATGATCAGCCCGGGCCCGGGTGATGGAATGGCAGACATGGTGGCCTCAAAAGCCACTGTCCGAAAGGGCGTGCGGGTTCGAATCCCGCCCCGGGCACGCCGAGATCCTTACGCCCTCGTACGGCTATGTTCTCAGCAGGCGATGAGGGTGCAGACCTCGGCGGCGGGGATGGCCAGGCCGATGGCCTCGGTGTTCTCGTCTCCCACCTTGAGCACCGCCACACCGATCACCTTTCCCTGGGCATCGACCACCGGGCCTCCGCTGTTGCCCGGGTTGAGGGGGGCCGAGATCTGGATGTGCTCGCCCCGCAGGGCCGAGACGATGCCACCCACGACCGACTGCTCCAGGCCGAGGGGGGAGCCCACCACGAGCACCGGGTCTCCTACCCGGGGCAGGCCCTCGGCGACGTCGAGGGGTTCGAGATCTGTGTCGATGGCCACCACCGCCAGGTCGCGCCCCTCGTCGACCCGCACCACCTCGCCCTCGATCCGCAGCTCCTCCTGCACCACGCTGACCGT
>JALZNY010000382.1 GCA_030857525.1 Actinomycetota bacterium | reverse complement strand
AAGTTGGAGAGTGATGGCGTTGTCAACCAGGTCGGCGTAGCCCCCCGTGCCCGAGGGCGTGAACGACAGGTCGAACATGCCGCACGTGGTCTGGAGGTTCCAGAAGGAGGCCTTCTCGAGGGCCTCGGCACTCCGGTCGAAGGGAATGCCATCGGGCTCGTTGGCGACCCGCAACCGAGCTTCGAGGTCAATCAGTGCCGCCGCCAGGCGAGCGAGGTTCTCCCTTCCTGCGGCAGGCGTGATGTCGGCGTCCTGCGTCTGGTAGGGCGAACCGTGGAGCACCGCTGCCAGACCCCCGATCAGCACGTAGTCGACCTCGTGGCGGTTGAGGGCTGCGATGATGCCCGCCGGATCGAGGCGGTACCCGGCCTCAGGCATCGAGACGGCGTGCAGCCCGCAAGGTCACTGCCCAATCCTGGACGGCGAGGAAGTGCTCCAACCGCTCGTTGGGGGTCATGCGCAGGAGCGGCTCGTAGAGGGTGCGGTCGTGATCGTCGTACGCCACCAGCGCGGGCACCAGCTCCAGGCCACACGCTCGCACGACGCGGTCGAGGGTGGCGACCCGGGGTGATACGTCGCCCCGCTCGTAGCGGGCGACGGCGGGCTGGGAGGTGCCGGCTCGTTGGGCCAGCTCGGCCTGGGTCAGTCCGGCCCGCAACCGGGCCTCCCGGATGAGTAGCCCCCCGTCCATGTCCTAATCATACCGCTTCCGGTATCAGTCCACCGGCAAGCGGAGGTTCGGCTCCACCCCCACGTCCAGCGCCATGGGGCCGTCGGTTTCCAGCCGCCACCAGCCCGCCGCCGCCACCATGGCTGCGTTGTCGGTGCACATGGCCCGGCTGGGGAGAAAGGCAGCCAGGCCGTCCTCGGTGCAGGCGTCGAGAACCGCCTCGCGCAGCGCCGAGTTGGCCGCCACCCCGCCCCCGAGCGACAGGCTGGTGGCCCCGATCTCCCGGGCGGCCCGCCGGGCCTTGGTCACGAGCACGTCGACCACGGCCTGCTGGAAGCTGGCCGCCACGTCCTCGGTGGCCACCTCGGGATGCTTGCGCACGTAGGTGACGACGGCGGTCTTGAGGCCCGAGAAGCTGAAGTCGTAGCCCTGGTCCAGCATGGCCCGGGGGAAGGGGATGGCGCCGGGATCGCCGGCGATGGCCAGGCGATCGATGGCCGGGCCCCCCGGGTAGCCGAGGCCGAGGTAGCGGGCCACCTTGTCGAACGCCTCGCCGGCGGCGTCGTCGACGGTGGAGCCGAGCAGCCGGTAGCGGCCCTGGGCCTCCATAGCCACCAACATGGTATGGCCGCCCGACACCAGCAGCGCCACCAGAGGGAGCTCGAGGTTGGGGTCCTCGACGAAGGACGAGACGAGGTGGGCTTCGAGGTGGTTGACGCCGACGAAGGGGATGTCCCACACCAAGGCCAGGGCCTTGGCCCCGGCCACGCCCACCAGGAGCGACCCCACCAGACCGGGCCCGACGGTGGCCGCGATGGCATGCATGTCGTTGCCCTCCGCACCCGACTCCACCAACGCCTCGGCCACCACCGGGGTCAACAGCTCTACGTGGGCCCGGCTGGCGATCTCGGGGACGACCCCGCCGAAGCGGGCGTGCAGGTCGACCTGGCTGGAGACCACCGACGAGCGGATGTCGGTGCCCCGGGCCACCACCGCCGCCGCCGTCTCGTCGCAACTCGTCTCGATGCCCAGCACCAGGCCGCCCGTCGGGGTCATCGATCCTCCTCGGCGACGAGGGCGGGCAGGCCCTCGGCGATGGCGGTCAGGCGCGCCGCGTAGGCGGGCGAGTCGATCTCATGGGCCCACATGATGAGCGCATCCTCCTTGGTCTCGGCGTAGTAGCCGCGCCGGACGCCGGCGGGAACGAACCCGAAGCGCCGGTACAGGGCCTGGGCGGCGACGTTGCCCATGCGCACCTCCAGGGTCAGCCCCGTGCAGCCCTCGTCGACGCCGTGGCGGGCCAGGGCCAGCAGGAGGCGGGTCCCGACCGTGCGCTGCTGCCAGAGGGGGTCGACGGCGAGGGTGGTGATGTGGCCCTCACCCACGCTGATCATCAGACCGCCGTAGCCCACCACCGTGACTCCCGCCCGGGCCACCAGGTAGCGCCGGCTCGGTCCCGCCCCGAGCTCGGACAGGAACAGGGCGACGGTCCAGGGCCGGGGGCAGACCTGTCCTTCGATACGCACCACCGAGCGCAGGTGGCGCCGGCGCATGGGCTGCACCCGCACGTCGAGCTGCGGTCGCCCAGCGTCGACGCTCATCGGGGTGGACACGGTCACGCCACCGGGCCCGATTCGGGCGACGAACGCTCACGGGTCGACCAGTTGATCTCGGCGTCGGCCTTGCGCAGGTAGACGGGCGCCAGCTCCCAGGGGTTTATGAACTCCTCTCGCAGCGCC
>JALZNY010000381.1 GCA_030857525.1 Actinomycetota bacterium | reverse complement strand
GGCGAGCACGTCGCTGTCCACACCCACCGCCGCGTCTTCACTCCGGACCTTCAGATCGCCAGCGACTCGGTCCTCCTCCCGCCAGTAACGGTCGAGGTAGAGCCGGCTGTCGATGAGCCGCAGCGGACGATGGTCCGGCGACGCCGCGCCGCTCGCCACCAGCGGGCTGGCCGAGACACGCTGAATCCAGTCGTCGGGGTCGGGCCAGGGCAGGGTCTGCAGGTCGACGGGTAGCTCGACGTCGATGGTGGCGGTGGTGCGGATGGTCCCCAGGTCGGTGCACACGTGGCCCAGCCGGGGGGCGCGCACGGCCAGGGCGGCAGCCAGCAGCACCGCGTCGTCCCCTTCGCCGCCGAGCTGTCCGAGGCGCAAGGCCACGTGGACGTCGGCGGCGGTGAGCACGCCGGCGGAGTTGAAGGCGCCCAGCACCCCGGGGGCGTGGCGAGCGAGGCGGACGTCGAAAGGATCGACAGCGGAAGCGACCTCAGCGGTAATCACGGCGCCCGCCTCTCCCCCCGGTCGAACAAGTCGGAGAGGGCCTCGACCAGCGCTGCCGGTGGCCTCCAGGCGAACACGCCGCAGGGCTGGCCGCCGACTCGGGGCGTGGTGGGACCGACCATGCCCCGCACAAAGAGGTAGAGGACCCCGGCCAGGTTGCGCTCCGGCTCGTAGCCGGGAAGGCGCCAGCGGAGGTAGCGGTGCAGGGTGACGGTGTACAGCATGGCCTGCAGCGGATAGTGCGAGCGGTACATGGCCTCCACCAGGGCGTCGGGACGGTAGTGCCAAGCGCTCAGCGCCTCGCCGTCGCCGCCCAGCCAGTTGGTCTTGTAGTCCACCACCGCGAAGCGAGGGACTCCGTCGGGGCCCGGGATCCTCAGCACGACGTCGAGACTGCCCGAGAGGTAGCCCCGCAGATGACCGTGCAGCGATGGGTCCCCGAGCCGCTTTCCGTAGGCGGCCAGCACGTCGCCGGCAAGCAGGTGCTCGTCGAGCACGGCGCCGATCTCGGCCACCGACACCTCAGTCGTAGGTTCGTCGCCGCCGGCGAGGGGCAGCTCGAAGGCCAGTTCGTCGATGCGGTCGGCGATCCCCACGTCACGTAGGCGCGTCTCTGCCACCAGGGGCCCGAGCGGTGTCTCGATGGCGGCCCGTAGCCCGGCCGTCACCGCCACTGGGTCGCCGACGTCGACGTGGCACCGTGGCTGTTGGCGCGCCAACCCGGCGGCCAGCTCGCCGTCGAGGTCGGCGCTGGTGAAGTCGGTTTCCTCGAGCACCCCGTGGACCAGGGTGCCCACCTCGGCGCCACCGGGCATGGCTGCCAGCCGCGAAGGGACGGACCGCAGCTGAGCCTCGTCCTCACCCGGTGCTTCCCCGACGAGGAGACGCGAGGCCGTCGCCATCGTCTCGTCGGAGACCACCGACTCCTCGACTTCGCTGGCCACGAGGGCATCGTGAGCGTCCGACGTGATGCCGCTGTAGGAGGTGCGCCGCCAGTGAGTGTCCAGGCGACGCCCGAAGCGGCCGGCCCGCAACTCGACCGACACGACGGCATCGCCCGTCCAGACCACGCCGTCGCCGCCGTCGCTTCGCTCCACGCTGACACAACCTGGAGCTCGCTCCCCCAGTCGGGCGAACTCGGCCACGGCGTCGTCATCTTCTGGCGGGGCATCGCCGTCCACGGCCACGTTGCCGTGTTCGTCGCGACAGAACAGCAGCCGGCCGAGCGAAGAGTTCCGGCTGTCCCACGAACCTGCCCACCACACCACCGCCTGGTGGCGGGCCCGGGTGAGGGCGACGTAGGCCAGACGCAGATCCTCGCCCCGCTGCTCGACGACGTGCTGGCGCTGATGGCGGGAGAAGCCCGGGCCGGGGCCGCCCACGTCGATCGTCCGCCGGTCGCCGGCACCGGCGTCGTGGTAGACGGGTGGCTCGTCCTCCGGGGTCCACGCCGGATCCCAGAGGTAGGGGCAGTAGACGATGGGGAACTCGAGGCCTTTGCTGCGGTGGATGGTCAACACCTGTACCGCCTCGGCGTCGGACTCAAGCCGGCGGGCCCGGTCCTCGGCGTCGCTGTCGCCTCCGGCCCCGGCGATGCGTTGGCGCAACCATCCGGTCAGAGCCGTGACCCCCAGTTGCTCGGACGTGGCCTCGGCGTGCAGGAGCTGGCCGACGTGGCGGAGGTCGGTGAGGCGGCGCTCGCCGTCGACCTGGGAGAGCATCCGGCCCGGGAGCCGCTCGGCCTGGGTGATCGTCTCGAGCAACGAGGCCACGCCCGAGCGACGCAACACACCCGCCCATCGGTGCAACCGGGCATGGACCTCTTCCCAGGCGGAGTCGTCGGCCGTGGCCACCTCCTCGGCGGTCCAGCCCAGGAACACGCTGAGGGCGGCGGCGTGGGCGGGGTTGGCTTAGG
>JALZNY010000380.1 GCA_030857525.1 Actinomycetota bacterium | reverse complement strand
GCCCCGGCCAGGGCCGTCGCCGCCGCGTCGAGGGGGCCGAGCGTCGGGTGGTCGGAGGCCAGCAGGGAACGGGCGGCGGCGACCACGTAGCCGAGGGCGGCAGGGGTGATGGTGAGGCCAAGGGTGGACGCGGCGATGTCCTCCAGGGCGTGGGCCTCGTCGATGACCACCACGTCGTGCTCGGGCAGCACCATCCCCCCAGCCGCCAGGTGGGCGCCGTAGAGGTGGATGTTGACGACCACCACGTCGGCGGTGGCGGCCCGGCGCCGGGCATCCTCGGCGAAGCAGGCGTCGCCCTCGGGGCAGCGCAGCGCGCCCGGGCACTCGCCGGCGCTGACCGACAGGCGCGACCAATCGACGTTGACCACGGCGAAGGGAAGGTCGGCCCGATCGCCGCTCTGCGTCTCCTCCACCCACTCGACCACCTGGTCAAGGCGGTCCCGACCCAGGCCCGGGCCTTCGATGAGCACCCCCTGGTCGGCGTCGCGGGCCACGTCGGCCAGCGCCGCCCGGCACAGGTAGTTAGAGCGCCCCTTGAGCAGAGCCCAGGTGAAGCCCAGGCCCATGGACCGGTGCAGGAAGGGCAGGTCGTGGGCCACCAGTTGCTCCTGGAGCGCCTTGGTGGCGGTGGCCACCACCACCGGACGCCGGGCCAGCAGGGCGGGAACGAGGTAGCCCAGGCTCTTGCCCGTACCCGTACCGGCCTGGACCAGCAGGTGGTGGCCGTCCTCGATGGCCTCGGCCACCGCCTCGGCCATGCGGAGCTGTCCCGGGCGCTCCTCGCCGCCCTCGGGCAGGGCGGCCACGACCCGCTCCATCGTCGCCCGCACGTCGGCTGTCCCCACCCGGGGGACGGTAGCGGCGGGCCTTCCTGGCTCGGGCTCGACGCTGGGGCCCGATCGTGGCAGGCTCGCCGCCGTGGACCCTCGTCTGACGTTCTTGTTCTACCTCGGTGCCCTGGTGTGCTTCGCCCTGGCCGCGGCAGGAGGGCGGGTCGGGGGAGGTCGCGCCTCGGTCGGCCTGGTCCCCCTCGGGCTGGCCCTCTGGCTGTTCCCCCTCCTGTGGAGCACCGGCGTCGCCGCCTTCTGATCTGCTCTGATCTGACCCAATCTGGCGGAAAGTGGTTCATCTTCCGTACAGATTCAGGTCATCTCCAATATGTATGAGCAAGAGCGGCCGCTGCTCTGGATACTAGAGCAAGTGAACGGAAGCACAAGCGCCCCCGAGCCCGCGGTCCGCCTCCTTCCCCGCTGGGCCCAGCAGGAGTGGATGGGCGAGGCCGCCTGCAAGGGCCAGACCGAGCACTTCTTCGCCCCTCACGGGGAGCAGGCCGACGCCCGAGAGCTGCGGGAAGCCATCGCCCGCTCGATCTGTTTGACCTGCTCGGTCCTGCTGCCCTGCCGGGAGTACGCCCGGCGCCACCGCGAGCAGGGCTACTGGGGGGCGGAGAACGACGACCAGCGTCTCGAGGTTCGCCGGCGTCCGGCCCGCCACCGCCACTGCGCCACCACTGATCCGATCATCGCGGCCCAGGGCTGACGCCCGCCGAGCTCGGCGCCTGCTGATCATCCTTCCCCTCGACGGGTAGGTTCGCGGCCATGCCCGATCAGCTCGTCGGTGACCGCTACCGACTCGGCCCGACCTTGGGCGCGGGCGGCATGGGTCGGGTCTGGGAGGCCACCGACACCGTCCTGCAGCGTTCGGTCGCCATCAAGGCGGTCGACCTGCCTCCCCACCTCGAAGACGACGATCGCGAGTCACTGCGCGCTCGGGTGATGCGCGAGGCGAGGGCCGCAGCCCGCATCGACCACCCATCCTCGGTGCGGGTCTTCGACGTGCTCGAGGACCATGGACGCCTGCACGTGGTCATGGAGCTGGTACGGGCACCCACGCTCGAGGCCGTGGTGGCCGCCGAGGGCCCCCTGGCGCCCGAGCGGGTGGCCCGTCTCGGCCTGGGTGTCCTGGGCGCGCTCGAAGCCGCCCACGCCGCGGGGATCGTGCACCGCGACGTCAAGCCCGCCAACGTGATGATGCTCGACGAGGGCGGGGTCAAGCTGGCCGACTTCGGCATCGCCTCGGTCAAGGACGACACCCGCATCACCGCCGCCGGCCTGGTGCTCGGCACCCCGTCGTACATGGCGCCCGAGCAGGCCGCCGGGAGACCCACCGGGACTCCGGCCGACCTGTGGGGCCTGGGTGCGCTGCTCTACTTCGCGGTGGAGGGAGTGAGCCCCTTCGAGCGGGGCGAGGCCCTGCCCACCCTCAACGCCGTGCTCCACGACCAGCCCCGACCCATGGAACGGGCGAACGGGCTCGCCCCCGCCCTCACCGCCCTGCTGGCCAAGGAGCCCGAGGGCCGAGCGACGGCGTCCCAGTGCCGGCACGCTCTGGAACAAGTGACTCGAGGCGCGGAGG
>JALZNY010000379.1 GCA_030857525.1 Actinomycetota bacterium | reverse complement strand
TCCTCGACCCGGTCAGCGGGAAATGGTCAACATCCGGTCCCCCACCCGATGCCTTGCCCGGACCCGACGGCGCGTTTGTGTCCACCGGTACATCCGTCTTCCACTGGGGTTTAACTACAGGGGAAGACGACCTCGCAGCTGTTCGGTCCCCCAACGGGGCGTGGCTCTGGACGCCATGAGGTCTGCGACTTGCGAGCCGCAACGGTCAGCGAGTCGGTGGGGCTCGCTGCGCGTGGCGCAGGAGTCCTCGACTGCTGCTCGCCAACCATGCGCCTCATGATGGCTCACCAGGCACGGGGCTAGGGCGGCTGAGTCCTGCTGGCTGGGCGCCCTACTTCGGCACTTATACGGGTGATCCACCACCTGGGCTGACGGCCCAGGGACCCTCTTTGGGCTCATCAACCCTAGGAGGAGCCAGTGGTGTGGTCCCCGTCGTTCCGATGCGTCGTCCGGCCCGGCCGTGACGAGCCCGCTTACGAGGTCGGTCACGGCCTCGTCGACGAGTTTCTCGAGTTCTTGGCTGCACGGGCCCGGCCGAACACGGTGCGGGCCTATGCGCACGACCTGAAGGTCTTCTTCGACGTCGTCAACAAGGAGCCGGCGGAGGTGTCGCCCGCTGACGTGCTGGCCTTTGTGTCGGCGCAGCGCCGGCCGCGTCTCGGCGCCGAGAACGTGGTGCGGATCTCCGACCGATCCGGCGGGCTGTCGGAGGCGACCATCAAGCGTCGGCTCGCAGCGGTGTCGAGCCTTTATGGCTACCTGATCACGATCGGCGGTGTCGTCGACACGAACCCGGTGCCTCGTGGCCTGCCCACCCGGCGCTCCCGCCGCGAGCTGCGCGGTGTGCCGCTCGTGCGTGGAACGCGCCAGCTTCCCCGCATCCTCGACCCCACTGAGGTGGATGCGCTCATGGCTGCGCTGCGCACACGGCGGGACCAGGCCATGGTCGAAGCCATGCTGCTGGCCGGGCTCCGGCGCTGCGAGGTGCTCGGCCTGCGCCTGGGCGACCTGCGCCTGGGCGAGTGGCGGGTGCTGGTGGCCGAGGGCAAGGGCGGCCACCAACGGCTCATCCCGGTGTCGCCAACGTTCTTCGCCACCGTCGCCGCCTACCTCAACGACGAACGACCGCCCGACGCCGGCACCGATCGTGTCTTTGTGGTGTTGAAGGGTCCCCGGCGGTGCCTGCCGTTGTCGGCTGAGGGGCTCGACGAGGTCCTCAGCGGCGCCCGCCGCCGCGCCGGGCTGACGCATGGCACCTGCCACGAGCTGCGCCACACCTGCCTCACCCGGCTGCGGGAGGCGGGCATGGCCATCGAGGCTCTCCAGGCCCAGGCCGGACACCGCTCGATCGCCTCGACCCGCATCTACCTTCACCTGGCCGCGGACTGGCTGGCGGAGGAGTATCACCGGGCGGCCCAGGCCATCGAAGCCCAAGCGTCGATCGGAGCGGGACGATGAGCGCCCAGGCGGCGAAGGCGCTCAACCTCACTCCGGTCCGCTGGGCGCGCCCTGAGCCGACGTGGGACGAGATCCAAGCAACCGCCCCGCAGATGGTGGCCACCATGGGTCGCTACCTCGATGATCTCGCCGGGGTGCTCAAGCCGGCCAGCGTGGGGGCCGCTGAGGTGGTGCTGCGTCACTTCGCCGGACGGGTGACCGAGGTGGACCGGCGCTGCGCGTCGGTGGCAGCCATCCGGCGGCGCCACGTCGAGGACTACCTGGTGTGGCTGCGGGCCCGGCCCGGAGCGCAGTGGGGCACCACGGTGTCCGACCTCACCATCGACCACCGCCTCGGCCTGCTCATCCAGTTCTTCAAACGGGCGCTGACCTGGGGTTATGCCGACGTTCCCCGGACGATCCCCATCCGGGCATCCGACCGGCCGAAGGTTGCCCGCCCATCTCGGGGGCGGAGCAGCCCACGGCCGGTTCGGGCCGCCAAACCCGTCACCAAGGCGAAGGCCCGACGTGCCGGCGGCGAGGTGCGCTGGAACGAGATCGCCCTCCGGGCGCCGCAGATGGCGGAGACCATGCAGGCCTATCTCGACCAGCTGGCGGTGTCAGCTCGGCCGGCAACGGTGGCGTCGGCGGACAAGACGCTGCGGCTGTTCGCCGGTCGCGTCAGCGACGCCGACCCCGACTGCGGCTGCGTCGCCGCCATCGGGCGGACCCACATCGAGGACTACAAGCGGTGGCTGGCCGCCCGCCCCGGCACCAAGGCGGCGACCCTGTCGGCGGCCACGATCCGCAACTGCCTGGGAACGCTGCGCACCTTCTTCGAGCGGATCATCGAGTGGGGTTACGACGACGCGCCCGGCCGCGTTCCCGTCTTCGCCAACGACCTGCCTCGAGCCGACGAGCCGCTCCCACGCTTCCTCGACGACCCCACCGCGGCCAAGTTCATGGCCTCCCTCGCCGTCGAGCCG
>JALZNY010000004.1 GCA_030857525.1 Actinomycetota bacterium | reverse complement strand
GCCCGTCTGGGGGCGCCCCACTCGGTCGTCTTCGGCGGTTTCTCCTCGGAGTCGCTGGCCGGTCGCATCGACGACGCCGAGGCCAAGGTCCTGGTCACCGCCGACGGGGGCTGGCGCCGGGGCAAGGCCGTTCCCCTCAAGGACAACGCCGACGCCGCCGTGGCCACCACCCCTTCCATCGAGCACGTGGTGGTGGTACGGCGCACGGGCGAGGAGGTGGCCATGGCCGAGGGCCGCGACCAGTGGTACCACGACCTCATGGAGGGAGTCTCGTCGGAGTGCCTGGCCGAGCCCATGGACGCCGAGGACCTGCTCTACCTGCTCTACACCTCGGGCACCACGGCCCGGCCCAAGGGGATCATGCACACGACCGGCGGCTACCTGACCCAGGTCGCCTTCACCCACAAGTACGTCTTTGACCTGCACGACCACACCGACGTGTACTGGTGCGCAGCCGACATCGGCTGGGTCACCGGGCACAGCTACATCGTCTACGGGCCCCTGGTGAACGGGGCCACATCGGTCATGTACGAGGGCAGCCCCGACCACCCCGGACGAGACCGCTGGTGGGACATCATCGAGCGCTACAAGGTGAGCATCCTCTACACCGCGCCGACGGCGGTACGCACCTTCATGAAGTGGGGGACCACCGAGCCCGCCGCCCACGACCTGTCGTCTCTACGGGTGCTGGGCAGCGTGGGGGAGCCCATCAACCCCGAGGCGTGGATGTGGTACCGCGAGCACATCGGCGGGAGCACGTGCCCGGTGGTCGACACCTGGTGGCAGACCGAGACCGGCGCCATCATGATATCCCCCCTGCCCGGGGCCACCACCACCAAGCCGGGCTCGGCCACCTTCCCCCTGCCCGGCGTGGCCGCCGAGGTGGTCGATGATGCGGGCGCCACGGTGACCAAGGGCGGGGGCTACCTCACCCTTACCCGTCCCTGGCCCTCGATGCTGCGAGGCATCTACGGTGATCCGCAGCGCTACCACGAGACCTACTGGAGCCGCTTCGAGGGCCGCTACTTCGCCGGCGACGGCGCACGCATCGACGACGACGGCTACTTCTGGCTGATGGGCCGGGTCGACGACGTGATGAACATCTCCGGCCACCGGGTGTCGACGGCCGAGGTCGAGTCCGCCCTGGTCGACCACCCCGGCGTGGCCGAAGCAGCGGTCGTGGGGGCCAAGGACGACGTCACGGGCCAGGCCATCGTGGCCTTCGTGACCCTCAAGGGCGACCAGGAGACCAGCAACGAGCTGGGCCAGGAGCTGCGGGGCCACGTGGCCACCAAGATCGGGCCTACCGCCCGGCCCAAGACGGTGATCTTCACCGACGACCTGCCCAAGACCCGCAGCGGCAAGATCATGCGCCGCCTGCTGCGCGACGTGGCCGAGGGCCGCGATCTGGGCGACACCACCACGCTGGCCGACCCCGCCGTGGTCGAGGAGATCCGGCGCCGGGCCACCGAGGCCCCCACCGACGACTGACCCACTGCTCGCCGTTCTTTGTCGGCTGGACCATCCCTGACACTGCTGAGTCGACAGATTTCGGAACGGTGTCAGGTGTCGGCGCCCAGCTCCTCGCGGGCCCGCCGGAGCTCGGTTGCCAGCTCGGCGTCTTCGTCGCCCAGGTCGACGATCCAGCGATCGAGGGCGTCGACGGCGAGCTGCTCGGGGTCCCGGGAGCCGTCGGTCGGCTGGGGCCGATTGGCCCGGCTCACGGCGCTGTCGGCCGGGGCCCCTTCGTCCATCGCTCCCTGGGAGCGCTTGGAGAAGGCGATGGCGGCGAGCAGGATCACGAGGGCGATCCCGGCGATGGCCAGCCGGGCGGCGGTGTTGTCCTGGAGGTTGATCACGGCCGGGAGGATAAGCAGCGAGATCAGGTTCATGACCTTGATGAGCGGGTTGAGGGCGGGCCCGGCGGTGTCCTTGAACGGGTCGCCCACCGTGTCGCCGATCACGGCCGCCTTGTGGGCCTCGGAGCCCTTGCCCCCCTCGTGGCCGTCCTCGATGTACTTCTTGGCGTTGTCCCACGCCCCGCCGGAGTTGGACAAGAAGTTGGCCATGAGCTGGCCGGTGAGGATCACGGCAGCGAGGAAGGCGCCCAGGGCGAAGTAGTTGATCCCGAAACCGATGATGACCGGCGTGAGCACGGCCAGCAGGGCCGGAGTCGTGAGCTCCCGCAGGGAGGCCGCCGTGCAGATGTCGATCACCGCCCCGTGGTCGGGCTTCTCGGTGTAGTCCATGATCCCGGGGTGCTCCCGGAACTGCTTGCGCACCTCTTGGACGACCACCGCCGCGGTTCGACTCACGGCCCTGATGGCCAGCGAGGAGAACAGGAAGGCCACCGAGCCGCCGATCAGGAGCCCGATGAAGGTGGTGGGATCGGCCACGTTGATGGAGGTGAGGGGGTCGGAGAACAGGGCGGAGCCCTCGAGGCCGAGGTCGAGCTCGCCGGCGATGGTCTCGATGAAGCTGGCGAACAGGGCCACCGAGGCGATGACGGCCGAGCCGATGGCGAAGCCCTTGGTGACGGCCTTGGTGGTGTTGCCCACGGCGTCGAGGCTCACCATGATCCGCTGCGGCTCACCCTCGAACTCGCCCGACATCTCGGCGATCCCCGCCGCGTTGTCGGACACGGGGCCGAAGGTGTCCTCGGAGACGACCACTCCGGTGGTAGCCAGCATCCCCATGCCGGTGAGGGCCACCAGGTAGAGGGCGAACTGGAGGTTGCCCCCGCCCAGGCCTACGGCCACGGCCAGGGCGCCGGCGATGGCGACGATGGCCCACACGGTCGACTCGAGACCCGAGCTGATGCCCGAGAGCACGGTGGTGGCCGGACCGGTGCGGGCCGCCTCGGCGATCTCTCGCACGGGAGCCTTTTCGGTGGAGGTGAAGTACTCGGTCAGGCGGCTCACGATCTGGGCCAGGACCAGCCCGGAGACCACGGCGGCGAAGACCCTCCACCCCTCGTTACCGTTGTCGTTGCCCACGTAGAGCAGAGCGACGGCGCCGGTGCCGGCGATGGTCAGCAGCCCGGCGATGAGGAAGCCCCGGTTGATGGGGGCCATGGCGCTGCGGTCCGACGGCGTGGCCCGCACCGCGTAGACCCCGACGATGGAGGCCAACACGCCGATGGCCCGGGCCACGACGGGGAAGATCAGGCCCAGGGCGGGATTGGCGCCGATGGACTCGAAGGCGGCCACGCCCAGGATGATGGAGGCCACAAGGGTGACCTCGTAGGACTCGAACAGGTCGGCGGCCATCCCGGCGCAGTCGCCCACGTTGTCGCCCACGTTGTCGGCGATGGTGGCCGGGTTACGGGGGTCGTCCTCGGGGATGCCAGCCTCGATCTTGCCCACCAGGTCGGCGCCCACATCGGCCGCCTTGGTGAAGATGCCGCCGCCTACGCGCAGAAACAGGGCGAGCAGCGACCCACCGAAGCCGAAGCCCACCAGGATGGCCGAGCTGGTGTTCTGGAAGGCCATGATGATGACAGTGGCCCCGAGCAGCCCGAGGCCGACGGTGAACATCCCGGCCACGCCGCCGGTGCGGAAGGCCACCTTGAGGGCGGCGGGCAGGGAGCCGGTGCGGGCGGCGGCGGCGGTACGGACGTTGCCCCGCACGGCCAAGCCCATGCCGATGAAGCCGGTCAGGCCCGAGAGGAAGCAGCCGGCCACGAAGGCCAGGCTGCGGAAGAGCCCGGACTCGAAGAAGCTGAGCGCCTCACTCCCGTCGGGAGCGGCCACGGCGGTGGAGGTGAGGAACACGATGACCACCAGCGGCACCAGGATCACGGCGATGGTGCGGAACTGACGCCGGAGGTACGCGCTCGCACCCTCTTGGATGGCGTCGGCGATCTCGATCATCTTCGGCGTGCCCTTGTCGGCGGCCAGGACTCCTCGCATCAGCGAGAAGCCCACGAGGAGGGCGACCACGGCTGTGCCGGCTGAGAAGGCCAGCCAGAACCATTCGGCACGACCAAGCTCGAAGACCTGGTAGCCGCCTTCCGCCGCGAGTACGCCAGGCATCGGAACGAGCGTCTCCTTGTTGCTGATGGGGGGGGACTGGTCTGGTGGCGACGCTGCAGGTGCGCTCGTTGAGCGACAGCGTCGCGAAGGGGCATGAAACCTACGTTTCAGAAGCCGGAAACGTCAAGTCATGCCAAGCTGCGGACCTTAGGTGCGCATTCCATCTATCGCCGTCTCCTTTAGCGTTGCCTAACGAGGGACAACCCAACCCGGAGGTCGCATGCCCACCGCTCGCCGTTGGTGGTCGAGGATGAGGAAACCGTCCTCGAGCCGTTACGTGGCCGGGATCTCGCAGGCCTCGCCGCCTGGCCGACCCCCGGCTCGCCAGCTTCCTCGACGGGAGCCAGGACATCTTCGTGGCCACCGTCGACCGGAGCGCCGAAGGGCCGGCGCCCGTCGAGAGGCTGGTGACGGGGTCGAGGACGAGGTGGTCCGCCTCGATCCGAGCGGCGCCTTCCTCCTCGGTGACGAGGAGGCGGTGCCGGCGAGCGTGGTGGACGATCTCACCGCCGCCGGCATTCCCGAGGAGACGATCGAGCGCCTCGACGGGCCCGACGACGCCACCCTGGCCGCCGCCGTCGCCCGAGCCGTGGACGACACGCCTCGGGTAAGTGCTGACGAGCTCGAGGATCTGACCGAGGAAGGAGCTTCCCCTCCCGAGATCGAAAAGGCGGTCATCCTCAACCCTGACGACGAGGGCGCACCCTCGGGTGCGCCCTGGCCGCCGCCCGCCGCCTTCCAGCGCTGTTCGCTGAGCCCGACGGGGTTCCCCCGGCCACGGCGGAGGCGCTCGCCTCGCTTTCGGTCCAGCGCACCCTGGTGGTGGGCGATGTCAGCTCCGTCGGCGACGAGGTGATGGCGGCCCTTCCCTCGCCCCGTCGCCTCGCCGCCGTCAGCGCCGGGGGAGTCGCTCGCCTCGGCGGCCTGCTCCTCCTCGAGCCCGGGGCGGACCCCGACGCGCTCGATGCCGCCCTGGTCGGTCTCGGCCTGGATTCGCTCGTCGACCGCATCGTGGTCACCGAGCCCGCCGCATCCTCCACCGACTGGGAACGACCAGGTCATCAGTAGCGTTGTCCTAGGGGAGGTTCCCGTCCGTGGGCCCCAGGAGATGATGCGAGACATGGCCAAGAACACCTTCAAGACCTTCGTCCTGCTGGCCGGCCTCACCGGGTTGCTGGTGGTCATCGGCGGATGGATCGGCAGTGGTACCGGCGCCACCATCATGCTGTTCGTCAGCTTCGCCATGGTGGGCGGCAGCTACTGGTTCTCCGACAAGCTGGCCATCAAGGCGGCCCGGGCCGTCCCCGCCTCCGAAGCGGAGATGCCGCAGTACTTCGCCATCGTTCGGGAGCTGAGCCAGAGCGCCGGCATGCCGATGCCTCGGCTCTACGTCACCCCCGACCTCCAGCCCAACGCCTTTGCCACCGGGCGCAATGCCGACCACGCGGCCGTGGCCGTCACCAGGGGCATCCTCGAGATCTGCGAGTGGGACGAGTTGCGGGGCGTTCTGGCCCATGAGCTCAGCCACGTGGGCAACCGGGACATCCTCATCGGCTCGGTAGCCGCAGCCATCGCCACCGCCATCACCTATCTGGCCTACATGGCCCAGTGGGCGGCCATCTTCGGCGGCGGCAGCCGCGACGACGAGAGCCCCAACCCCATCGCCCTGCTGGCCACCGCCCTGCTGGCCCCGCTAGCCGCCGGGCTGTTGCAGGCCGCGCTCAGCCGTAGCCGGGAGTTCGAGGCCGACCGCAGCGGCGCCCGCCTCATCGGCACGGGCGAGCCCCTGGCTCGGGCCCTGCTGAAGCTGGAGCAGGGCGCCCGGGCGATCCCCATGGACGTCCAGCCCAGCCAGGCCCAGGCCTACATCGTCAATCCGCTCAGCGGACGCCGCGTCCAGTTCGCCAACCTGTTCCGCAGTCACCCCCCCACCGAGGACCGGGTAGCCCGCCTGCGGGCCCAGGAGTGGGCCCGCTAGGACGGCACGGGACCACGAGGAGTGGCGAAGAGCTGACGGGATGGTGTAGAAACCGGATCGCTCATGTTGCCTCGGCCCTCTGCTCGCAGGCGCGCCACGCTGGTGGTCGCGCTGGTCCTGGCTTCGCTGGGCGTGTACGGCACTTGGCCGGCAGAGGCCAGCCATTGCCTGCTCGGGCTCTGCGGCCACGACAACACGACCACGACGGCGCCGCCCCCGGGCGGCGAGCCGCCCCCGCCTGAGCAGGCTCCGTCGCCCGAGCCGCCCCCCGCTCCCGGATTCACGCTGCCTCCGCCGGATGAACCCGGTGCGCCGCCCAGCGGCGAGGTCCCTCCGGGCCCACCCGGAGGAGAGGGGGCGCCCCCGCCGCTTCCCGGTGACGGCGAGGAGCCTCCGGTCGACGCCGGACCCTTCCCCGAGAGCCTGCGCCGGCTCCAGAACTCGGTCAAGCGCACCGGCCCGAGCAACACCGGCGCACTGATCGAGGCGCTGGCCCCGCTCAACGACTTCGGGGTCAGCCCCGAAGAAGCGGCCCTGGTGGGCTTCGGGCGGTTCCCGGTGGCCGGTCAGGCCAACTACACCCATGACTGGTGGTTCCCCCGCTTCGGCCCGGGTTGGCGCCTGCACATGGGCACCGACATCTTCGCTCCCATGGGTACCCCGGTCCGAGCGACGAGTGACGGAACGGTGCGCATCACCAACAGTGGTCTCGGCGGGCTCGCCGTCTACGTGGTCGAACCTGATGGCACCTTCTGGTACCTGGCCCACCTCTCGGGATTGGCCGAGGGCCTCGCCCAGGGCACGGCGGTGACGGTCGGCCAGGTCGTGGGCTTCGTGGGCGACTCGGGCAACGCCAGGGGCGGGTCTCCCCACGTTCACGCCGAGTACCACCCCGGGGGCGGCAGTGCTGTCGACCCCAAGGCCATGCTCGATCAGTTCCTGTCCGACGCAATAGCGGCAGCCCCCGCGGTGCTCCAGGGCTACGCCGACGCGGCCGACACCGCGGAAGGAATCCCTACCACGGAGGCGCCCCGGCGAGCCGGGCAGGTCGTCGAGGTGGTCGAGGCGCCCCGATCCGCACTGTTGTGGGCGTCGGCGATGAGCCCGAGTGGCGGTGCCCTGGCCCTGGCCGAAGCCGAGGCGGCCCGCATCGCCAGCTCGGTGCAGTGGGACCGGGCCCCGCAGGCGTCAGCGGCCGCCCGAAGCGGCGGCTAGCCCCGCGGCACTAGTCGCGGAGGTTCTTGAACTGCAGGGGGAGGTCGACATCGGCCTCCTTGAGGCCGGCAATCACCGCCTGGAGGTCGTCGCGCTTCTTTCCCGTGACCCGGACGGCGTCACCTTGGGTCTGGGACTGGACACCTTTGAGGCCGAGCGCCTTGATGCGCTTGTTGAGGTCGCGCGCGGTGTCGCTGGAGATGCCGGCCCGCAGCCCGGCCACCTGACGCACGGTGGTGCCGGCCGCCTCCTCGACCCGGCCCCAGTCGAGGACCTTCAGGGACAGCTTGCGGCGGACGAACTTCTCCTCCACGACCTGGCGCAGCGCGACCAGGCGATCCTCGGTCCCCGAGCGCAGCGTGATCTCGTCCTTGCCCAGCTCGACGTCGGAGCTGGTGTTCTTGAAGTCGAACCGGGTGCTCACCTCACGCTGGGCCTGGTCGACCGCGTTGCGCACCTCTTGTTCGTCGACCTCGGAGACCACATCGAAGCTGGGCACACCGTCCACGCTATCGTGGCCCCTCCACGGGTCGGTACCCAAGCGGCCAAAGGGAGCAGGCTGTAAACCTGCCGGCATAGCCTACGGAGGTTCGAATCCTCCCCGGCCCACTTCAAAGCAGTCGCTGCATGACAGCGACGTCGAGCCAGCGCCCGAACTTGCGGCCCACCTGGCGCTCGGTGCCCACCAGGGTGAAGCCGTGGCGCCGGTGGAGGGTGACGGATGCTTCATGGCCGCCGGCGATGCGCGCCATCACGGCGTGGAAGCCATGGGCCGAGGCCACGGCCAGGAGCTCGGCCAGGAGCTGCGAACCTACGCCGGTGCCCTGGTGGGCCCGGTGGACGTAGACCGAGTCCTCGACGGTGGTGCGGTAGGCGGGCCGGTCGCGGTAGGGCGAGAGGGAGGCGAAGCCCACCACTTGGTGGTCGTCGGCGGTGGCCACCAACACGGCGTGGGCCCCCGAGCGGTCGGCCAGCCAGTCCTGCTGCTCGCTCAGGCTGCGGGGCACCAAGTCGAAGGTGGCGGTGGAGGTGGTGACCTCGAGGTTGTAGATCGCCCGGATGGCCTCGGCGTCGTCGGACCGAGCCAGGCGAACCTCCACGAGGGCACCAGGCTAGCCGTGGCACTCCGGTATGCTCGGCCCCGGCGCGCCCCCTTAGCTCAGTCGGTAGAGCGTTTCCATGGTAAGGAAAAGGTCGTCAGTTCGATTCTGACAGGGGGCTCAGGAGCCGAGAGGCTCCTCGGAGCTTTCGGGCTCTCGTGGCGGCGTAGCTCAGTTGGTGAGAGCACTCGGCTCATAATCGAGGGGTCGCCGGTTCGAGTCCGGCCGCCGCTACCAGATCGGAGCCGTGCCCACGGCCCCGAGGAACGACAGAGAGGACAACGGTCATGGCCAGCGACAAGCGGGTGAAGGTCACCCTCGCCTGCGAGGTGTGCAAGCGGCGCAACTACATCACCAAGAAGAACAAGCAGAACGATCGGGAGCGGATCCAGTTGCAGAAGTACTGCCGCTGGGACCGCCAGCACACCACCCACCGCGAGACCCGCTGAGCGCCGACGTAACCCCGGGGATCACGCGCCGGTCGAAGGGGGCGGTGAGCGAAAACCTCGAGTCCCTGGTCGTCGCCGCGCGCGACGGAGATCGTGGCGCCTTCGAGGAGCTCGTCCGGCTGACCTCGGCTGACACCTACACCCTGGCCTACCGGCTTATGGGCGACGAGGACGATGCCCGCGACGTGGTCCAAGAGGCCTACCTCCGGGCCTACCGGGGGATCTCGAAGTTCCGGGGTGATGCCCGCTTCACCACCTGGATGTACCGCATCACGGCCAACTGCGCGGTGACGCAGATGGAACGGCGCCAGCGCCATCGCCACGAGGAGCTGGCCGACGATGCCCCGCTGGCCGATGGCAGCGCCGAGCGCGACCCCCAGGCTCGGGCCGACGTCGGCGCCCTGCGCGATGAGCTGACCCAGGCCCTCCAGGAGCTCCCGCCCCGCCTGCGAGCGGTGGTCGTGCTGCGAGACATCTACGATCTGCGCCACGAGGACATCGCCGCCGAGCTGGGGATCACCGAGACGGCGGCCAAGGTCCGCTTGCACCGGGCCCGGGCCCGGTTGCGCGAGCGGCTCTTCCCCGAGCCGAAGGAGGAGGTGGCGGCCCGTGCGGTGTGAGGAGCTGGCGGGGATGGTGACGACCACTGAGGGCGGCGTGGCCGTTGATGACTGGCGGGGCCGGCGCCACGTGGAGACGTGCCTGCGATGCCAAGCCGAGCTGGTGCGCTACCGCAAGCTGCTGCGGACCCTGCGGACGCTGCGGACCGACCTGTTCGACCCCGGGCCTGGGTTGGTGGCCGACGTGCTCGCCTCCTTGGAGGAGGCGGGGGAGCGCCACCTGCTGCGATCGCTGCTCAACAGCCATCGGGTGGCCTATGTGGGGGGCTTGGCCGTCGCCACCGCCGGAGCCGCCGGCGCCCTGGTCATCGCCTCGCGTACGCGAGGTCGTCGAGTTCCTCTCGCCGGCTGATCCCTCCACGGGTCCGACCCGCTATCCTCGACTGCGACCCTCCCGGAGGGCAGTAGCTCAATTTGGCAGAGCACCGGTCTCCAAAACCGGCGGTTGGGGGTTCGAGTCCCTCCTGCCCTGCTGGCCCCCGCCCCTCGACCCCAGGCCGACGAATGACGGTAGTGGTGCAGACATGGCGATGAACCGACAGACCAAGCGGATGCTGCAGCGCCAGGGCGAGCTCGGCCCCGACGGCGAACCGGCGCGGGCCAAGCCCAAGGGCGAGGCCCGTCCCGCCCCCCGGCCTACCAAGGAGCGAACGAGCCCCAAGGAGTACCTGCACGAGGTCCGCGCCGAGCTGCGCAAGGTGGCGTGGCCCAATCGGGACGAGGTCGTCCGCTACTCCGGCATCGTGCTGTTCACCCTGGTGGTGCTGACCACGTTCATCTTCGGTCTCGACTACGCCTTTGCCGAGAGCGTCTTCTTCCTCTTCGGCAGCTGACCTATGACCGATCACCAACCCTCCCCGACCGACGACGACGATCTGCGCCCGCCCCAGGGGATGACCCCGGGGGAGGCCGCAGCCATCCTCGGTGGTACCGGCCCGACTCCGTCCGCGCCGGCCCCCGACGAGGCTGCCGGCGACGACCTCCGAGCCAGCGAAGCAACCACGGAGGCTGGTCCCGCGGCCGAGGCCGAGGATGATCCGGCAATCGACGAGCTCGAGGTGGTCGACGCCGAGGACCTCATCATCGAGGTGCCCCGTCGCCAGAGCCCCTACGACCGCCCGGGCGACTGGTACGTGGTCCACACCCAGTCGGGCTACGAGAACAAGGTCAAGTCCAACGTGCAGAGCCGCATCGCCTCGATGGGGATGGAGGATTCCATCTTCGAGGTGGCCATCCCCATGGAGGACGTGATCGAGTTCAAGGGCGGCAAGAAGGTCGTCGTCCAAAAGAAGGTGTACCCGGGGTACCTGTACCTGCGGTGCTTCCTCGACGACCGCTCCTGGGACGTAATCCGCAACACTCCTGGCGTCACCGGCTTCGTGGGCGGGGCGGGCAAGCCGCTGCCGCTGTCGCGTTCGGATGTGGAGTCCGCGCTGGCCCAGCCCGACGAGGTGGGGGGCCCGGCGACCGCCCGGCAGCGTCCTAGGTTGGAGTACGAGGTGGGGGAGAGCGTGCGGGTTCGCCAGGGTCCCTTTGCCGACTTCTCCGGACAGATCGCCGAGATCAACGAGGATCAGCTCAAGGTGAAGGTGCTGGTCAACATCTTCGGTCGGGAGACCCCGGTCGAGCTGGAGTTCAGCGAAATCGCGAAGTTGTAGGAGACCAGGAGAAACATGGCAAAGAAGAGGGTCGCAACCGTGGTCAAGATCCAGATCCCCGCCGGGGCGGCCACCCCCGCGCCCCCGGTGGGCACCGCGCTGGGCCCGCACGGGGTGGCCATCATGGACTTCTGCAAGGCCTACAACGCGGCGACCGAAGCTCAGCGGGGCACAATCGTCCCGGTCGAGATCACGGTGTTCGAGGATCGCTCGTTCACCTTCGTCACCAAGACCCCACCCACTGCGGTGCTCATCCGAGATGCACTCGGCCTCGAGAAGGGGTCGCCGAACCCCGGCCGGGAGCAAGCGGGCACCATCACCGACGCCCAGGTCATGACCATCGCCCAGACCAAGTTGCCCGATCTAAATGCCAACGACATCGAGGCGGCCAAGCTCCAGGTAGAGGGCACGGCCCGTTCCATGGGCATCAAGGTGCTGCGATGACCCCCGGAAAGCGCTACCGCGACGCCGCCCGCCGTTTCGACCGCGACCACCTCCACAGCCCGTCCGAGGCGGTCGAGCTGGCCAAGAGACTGGCCGCTGCCCGCTTCGACGAGACCATCGAGGTGGCCGTGCAACTCGGGGTCGATCCCCGCAAGCCCGACCAGCAGGTCCGAGGAACGGTCTCGCTGCCGGCCGGCACCGGCAAGGTGGTGCGGGTGGCGGTGTTCGCCACGGGCGAGGCCGCGGCCGAGGCCAGGGCGGCTGGGGCCGACCTGGTCGGTGCCGACGACCTGATCGCTCAGATCCAGGGGGGAATGCTCGACTTCGACATCGCCATCGCCACCCCCGACCAGATGGCCAAGGTAGCCCGCCTCGGTCGCACACTCGGTCCCCGAGGCCTCATGCCCAACCCCAAGACGGGCACGGTGACCACCGACGTGGGTCGGGCGGTGCAGGAGTTCAAGGCCGGTCGCGTGGAGTACCGCACCGAGCGCCAAGGCGCCAACGTGCACGTGCCCATCGGTCGGGCCAGCTTCAGCACCGATGCGCTGATGTCGAACTTCACCGCCCTGGTCGACGAGCTCAACCGGGTGAAGCCAGCATCTTCCAAGGGTCGCTACGTCAAGCGGGTGAGCGTCTCGTCGACGATGGGCCCCGGGGTGAAGGTCGACGCCGCCCGCCTGTAGGGGATAGCGGGTTGGTGAGTGACAGGGCGAGGGGCTAGCCTCCTCACCACAACTGACCTGCTCGCCGCAGACCTCCGGTGCGCGTAGCGCGTAAACGGGATCGATTCCGTGCCTGACGAGGCGAACTCCACGTTCTTTGGGGTTCGCGCTGACGCGAGCCCCGATTGCTGTTTTGAGGACGTGATGGAGAATCCGAGGCCCGAGAAGGTGGCGGTGGTCGAAGAGGTGCGCGGACGCTTGACGGCCGCAGGCGCCACCATCTTGACCGAGTACCGCGGCCTCAAGGTGGCGGAGCTGGCGCAGTTGCGGCGCAACGTGCGCCAAGCCGGGGGCGACTACCGCATCTACAAGAACACCCTGGTCCGTCGGGCTGCCCAGGAGCTCGAGCTCGACGGCGTCGAGGCGCTGTTGACCGGTCCCACGGCCCTGGCCTTCGTGACCGGCGATCCCGTCGAGGTGGCCAAGGCGCTGCGCGACTACGCCCGGGCCAACCCGGCGCTCGTGGTCAAGGGCGGGGTGCTCGGCACCAGCGCCCTCTCGGCCGACGAGACCCGCGCCCTGGCCGACGTACCGCCCCGACCGGTCCTGCTGGCCCGCCTGGCCGGCGGCCTAGCAGCACCGATGCAGCAGTTCGCCGGCCTGTTGCAAGCCCTGCCCCGCAACATGGCCTACGGCCTCCAAGCCCTAATTGCTCAGCGATCGACCGAACGCCCGGCTGAAACCCCCACAGAGACTCCGCCGGAGCCCACGACCACCACCGATACCACTTCTCAGGAAGGTGCATGATGGCAACCAAAGACGAGATCCTCGACGCGATCTCGGGCATGACCGTGCTCGAGCTGTCCGAGCTGCTCAAGGCGTTCGAGGAGCGCTTCGAGGTGACAGCGGCCGCGCCGGTCGCCATGGCCGCTCCTGGCGGCGGTGGCGGTGAAGCGGCTCCGGCCGCCGAGGAGGAGCAGGACGAGTTCGACGTGGTCCTCATCGCCGCTGGTGAGAAGAAGATCCAGGTCATCAAGGAGGTGCGCTCGCTCACCAGCCTTGGTCTCAAGGAAGCCAAGGACGTGGTCGACAGCGCCCCCAAGGCGGTGCTGGAGAAGGTGTCCAAGGAAGACGCCGAGAAGGCCAAGGCCGCTCTCGAGGGAGCCGGCGCCACCGTCGAGGTCAAGTAGCCGCCCGGCTGCGCCCACTCGAGCGTTGACGCCGGCCCGGCCGACCTGGCGTCGGCGGTGCCTGCTCCGTCGGCGAGATGTCGCCGACCCCTTGTGGGGGTTGCTTCTTGGCGATTCTCGCGGTATGTTTACAGGTCTCCGTGCCCGCCCCTGGTTCTCTCGTCTCCTTCCGAGTCGACCTCGCGCGTGCTGCTTCCCCTGCTCGTCTGCGCCTAGGAGCACCTCTTGTCTGCTCGCCCCGCTGCCCGGGACCGCTATTCGTTTGCCAACCTCGATGAGGTCCTCAGCCTCCCCGATCTCGTCTCCATCCAGAGCTCCTCGTTCGAGTGGTTCCTGGGAAAGGGTCTGAACGAGACCTTCCACGACATCAGCCCCATCGAGGACTTCAGCGGCTCGCTGCGCCTCGAGCTCGAGTTCGACCCCGACGACGACGACTTGTGCCCCCCACCGAAGTTCAGCGTGGAGGAGTGCAAGGAGAAGGACATCACCTACTCGGCCCCGATCTTCGTTCGGGCCCGGTTCATGAACGCCACCACCGGTGAGATCAAGGAGCAGACCGTCTTCATGGGGGATTTCCCCATGATGACCGACAAGGGCACCTTCATCATCAACGGCACCGAGCGGGTGGTCGTGTCCCAGCTCGTGCGCAGTCCCGGCGTTATCTTCCAGCCCGGGGAGCGCTTCCGTCTGCGCAACCTGACCAAGCACCAACTGGTCACGGGGACCATCCACCCCTACCGGGGTGAGTGGATCGAGTTCGACGTCGAGCAGAAGCCGGGCAAGGACGTCACCGCCGGCACTCGGGTGGCCCGTAAGCGCCGCCTCAGCCTGTTCACCCTCCTGCGGGCGCTGGGCTACGACGAGGAGCACCACCCTGGCTTCCTCGACCGCCTGGTTCGCCACTTCGACTTCCTCGAGGGCCAGTGGGACAAGGACCGTGACCTCGCTCCCACCCAGGAGGAGGCGCTGATCGAGATCTACAAGCGGGCCCGTCCGGGCGAGCCGCCCACGCCCGACGCCTCCCGCAACTACTTCGAGAACGCCTTCTTCAACCCCAAGCGCTACGACCTCTCGCGGGTGGGTCGCTACAAGCTCAACCGCAAGCTCGGCCCCGAGATCGAGCGCCTGGAGTCGCTCTTCGGCCTCACCGACATCGAGCGCCCCGAGCCCGACCAGTCGATCCTGTCCCGGGTGGAGGTGCTGGCCGCCACCACCTACCTGCTTCACCTGGCCTCGGGCGAGATCGGCTACCGCCTCGACGACCAGGACCACTTCGCCAACCGTCGCATCCGCTCGGTGGGCGAGCTCATCCAGAACCAGGTCCGCATCGGGCTGTCGCGCATGGAGCGGGTGGTGCGCGAGCGCATGACCACCCAGGACGTCGAGGCCATCACGCCCCAGACCCTCATCAACATCCGCCCCGTGGTGGCCGCCATCAAGGAGTTCTTCGGCACCAGCCAGCTCTCCCAGTTCATGGACCAGGTCAACCCCCTGTCCGGGCTCACCCACCGTCGTCGGCTCTCCGCCCTCGGCCCCGGTGGGCTGTCGCGGGAGCGGGCCGGCTTCGAGGTGCGAGACGTCCACTTTTCCCACTACGGGCGCATGTGTCCCATCGAGACGCCTGAGGGCCCCAACATCGGCCTCATCGGGGCGTTGTCGACCTACGCCCGGGTCAACGCCTTCGGGTTCATCGAGTCGCCGTACCGCAAGGTGATCGATGGCAAGGTCACCGACGAGATCGTCTACCTGGCCGCTGATGAGGAGGAGGAGTACGTCGTCGCCCAGGCCAACACGCCGCTGGACGCCGACGGTGAGTTCACCGACGAGCGGGTGCTGGTACGTCGCAGCCCCACGTCGGCCTCCCTGTCGGACCTCAAGCTCCAGCTCGAGCGCGACGTGTTCTTCGGCGCCACCACCGAGATCAGCGCCGTGCCCCCGGCCGAGGTCCAGCTCATGGACGTCGCCCCTCAGCAGATCGTCTCCGTGGCCACCGCCCTCATCCCCTTCCTGGAGCACGACGACGCCAACCGGGCCCTTATGGGCGCCAACATGCAGAAGCAGGCCGTGCCCCTGGTACAGGCCGAGGTCCCCTACATCGGCACCGGCATGGAGGCCCGCGCCGCCCGCGACGGCGGCGAGATCCTGCTGGCCACAGGTGACGGGACCGTCACCGAGGTGAGTGGTGACCACATCACCGTGGAGTACGACGCCAATGGCTCCGCGTCGAGGCGCAAGGTCTACCGGCTGTCGAAGTTCCGCCGCTCCAACCAGGACACCTGCATCAACCAGCACGGCCGGGTGGCTGAGGGCGACCGGGTGAGCACCGGCGACGTGCTGGCCGACGGTCCCTCCACCGAGCACGGCGAGCTGGCGCTGGGCAAGAACCTCCTGGTCGCGTTCATGCCCTGGGAGGGCTACAACTTCGAGGACGCCATCATCCTCTCCGAGCGGTTGGTGCGCGACGATGTGCTCACCTCGATCCACATCCACAGCCACGAGATCGACGCCCGCGACACCAAGCTCGGTCCCGAGGAGATCACCCGGGACATCCCCAACCTCTCCGACGACATCCTGGCCGACCTCGACGACCGGGGGATCATCCGCGTGGGTGCCGAGGTCGATCCGGGCGACGTCCTGGTGGGCAAGGTCACGCCCAAGGGCGAGACGGAGCTCACCCCCGAGGAGCGCCTGCTGCGGGCCATCTTCGGCGAGAAGGCCCGGGAGGTGCGCGACACCAGCCTCAAGGTGCCGCATGGCGAGTCGGGCAAGGTCATCGACGTCAAGGTGTTCAGCCGCGACGAGGCCCACGAGCTGCCGCCTGGCGTCAACCAGCTGGTGCGGGTCTACGTGGCCCAGAAGCGCAAGATCTCCGTGGGCGACAAGCTGGCCGGGCGCCACGGCAACAAGGGCGTGATCAGCCGGATCCTGCCCATCGAGGACATGCCCTTCCTGGCCGATGGCACCCCCGTCGACATCATCCTCAACCCCTTGGGCGTGCCCTCTCGCATGAACGTGGGCCAGGTGCTCGAGGCCCACCTCGGCTACGCCGCCCGCTGGGGCTGGGACCTCTCGGGCGACGGCAACGTCGACGTGGGCGACGAGCCGGTGCGGGGTACCGAGACCAAGACCCGGCCCTCCACGCCGGCCTCCACCCTGGTGGCCACGCCGGTGTTCGACGGAGCGCATTGGGACGAGGAGACCGGGCGCCACCCCACGATCCAGCAGATCTTCGGGGCCCTGCACCCCGAGGCGGTCGACGCCGACTATGGCGACGGTGGGCGCCTGATCGGCACCGACGGCAAGACGGTGCTCTACAACGGGCGCACCGGCGAGGCCTATGACAACGCCATCACCGTGGGCTACGTCTACATCCTCAAGCTGGCCCACCTGGTCGATGACAAGATCCACGCCCGCTCCACGGGTCCGTACTCCATGATCACCCAGCAGCCACTCGGCGGGAAGGCCCAGTTCGGTGGCCAGCGCTTCGGTGAGATGGAGGTGTGGGCCTTGGAGGCCTACGGATCGGCGTACTGCCTCCAGGAGCTGCTCACCATCAAGTCCGACGACGTGCTGGGTCGGGTGAAGGTCTACGAGGCCATCGTCAAGGGCGAGAACATCCCCGAGCCGGGCATCCCCGAGAGCTTCAAGGTGCTCATCAAGGAGATGCAGGCGCTGTGCCTCAACGTCGAGGTACTCGACCACGCCGGGGCCGAGATCGAGATGCGCGAGCTGGACGAGGACGTGTTCCGTACCGCCGAGGAGCTGGGGATCGACCTCTCCCGCCCCGAGCGGGGATCTGACGAAGAGGACGAGCGGCGCCGGGAACGGGTCTGATGCGCAGCGGTCTCACGCGATGCGGTTTGATGCTGGGAGGCACAAGTGCTTGACGTCAACAACTTCGATCAGCTGCGGATAGGTCTGGCCACGGCCGACTCCGTACGCACGTGGTCCAACGGGGAGGTCAAGAAGCCCGAGACCATCAACTACCGCACGCTCAAGCCCGAGAAGGACGGCTTGTTCTGCGAGAAGATCTTCGGTCCCACCAAGGACTGGGAGTGCTACTGCGGCAAGTACAAGCGGGTGCGCTTCAAGGGGATCATCTGCGAGCGCTGCGGGGTCGAGGTCACCCGCTCCAAGGTCCGCCGGGAGCGCATGGGCCACATCGAGCTGGCCGCCTCGGTGGTCCACATCTGGTACCTGCGCGGCACCCGCTCGTGGCTCGCCTACCTGCTGGCCGGCATCGAGGCTCGCGAGGAGCTCAAGGCCAAGCAGCTCGAGAAGGTCATCTACTTCGCCGCCAACCTGGTCATCTGGGTCGACGAGGAGAAGCGCCACGAGGAGCTGCCCAACCTCGAGGCCGAGCTGGCCGAGGAGCTGGAGGAGGTCACCAAGCAGCGTGACCTGGAGATCGACCGCAAGTACAAGGCCCTCGAGGAGGAGCTGGCGGCGCTGGAGGCCGAGGGGTCCAAGGACGCCGACCTCAAGGCCCGTCAGCGCCTGGCCGAGCGCGACATCGCCAACGTCCGTGAGCGGGCCGACGCCGAGCTCGAGCTGGTGCAGCGGGCCTTCGACGAGTTCAAGAGCCTGCACGGCCGCAAGATCATCGAGGACGAGATGCTGTGGCGCGAGCTGAAGGACCGCTACGGCGCCTTCTTCGAGGGGGGCATGGGTGCCGAGGTGCTGGCCCGCCTCATCGAGCGCATCGACTTCGACGAGGAGGAGATCAAGCTCCGGGGGGCCATCGATCCCCAGGACGGGCAGCGCCCGCTGTCGGCCCAGCGCAAGCAGAAGGCCATCAAGCGGCTCAAGATCGTCAGCGCCTTCAACCGGCGCGACGAGCACGGCCGGCGGGTCAACAACCCCCGGGCCATGATCCTCGATGTCGTGCCCGTCATCCCGCCCGACCTGCGGCCCATGGTCCAGCTCGACGGTGGCCGCTTCGCCACCTCGGACCTCAACGACCTGTACCGCCGGGTCATCAACCGCAACAACCGGCTCAAGCGCCTGCTCGACCTGGGCGCGCCGGAGATCATCGTCAACAACGAGAAGCGCATGCTCCAGGAGGCCGTCGACGCTCTGTTCGACAACGGCCGACGGGGCCGGCCCGTGACC
>JALZNY010000378.1 GCA_030857525.1 Actinomycetota bacterium | reverse complement strand
CGCCCGTCTCGTGGAGACGGTGGCGGCCGGCGGCGGGGGCTCCGCCCGGGTCGAGCTCGTGGCCCTCCCGGCAGGTGCCGACGAGGCGGCGGTGGCCCGGCGCTTCGCCCGCAACCCGAACGTCGCGTTCGCCGAGCCGAACTGGCTCTACACCACGGCGGCCGCAGCGAGCGACCCGAAGTACACCGACGGGTCCCTCTGGGGCATGTACGGCGATGCCACCACCCCGGCCAACCAGTTCGGCAGCCAGGCCGGCGAGGCCTGGGCGGCCGGCCACACCGGGAACAAGACCGTCTACGTCGGCGTCATCGACGAGGGCGTGCAGTGGGCGCACCCCGACCTCGACGCCAACATCTGGTCGAACCCGAAGGATCCGGTGGACAAGGTCGACAACGACGGCAACGGCTACGTCGACGACACCAGAGGATGGGACTTCGACGGCAACAACAACAGCACGTATGACGGGACGCAGGACGACCACGGCACCCACGTGGCCGGCACCATCGGCGCTGAGGCGAACGGGGCCGGGGTCGTGGGGGTGAACTGGGACGTGAAGCTGATCACCGCCAAGTTCCTCGGCCGCCGGGGCGGGACGACGGCGAACGCGATCAAGGCGGTCGACTACCTGACCGACCTCAAGGAGCGCCACTGGCTCAACATCGTCGCCACCAACAACTCCTGGGGTGGCGGGGGCTACTCGCAGGGCCTCTTCGAGGCCATCGAGCGAGCCGACGGACAGAACATCCTCTTCATCACAGCGGCCGGCAACGGTGGCAGCGACGGCGTCGGCGACGACAACGACGTGACCGCCAGCTACCCGTCCAACTACGACCTCCCCAACGTCATCGCCGTGGCCGCCATCGACAAGACGGGCGCCAAGGCGGGGTTCTCCAACTACGGGGCCGGAACAGTTGACCTCGGGGCGCCGGGTGTCGGCATCTGGTCCACTGTCCCCGACCGGTCGTACAAGGCCTACAGCGGCACCTCGATGGCCACCCCCCACGTGACCGGAGGCGCCGCCCTGTACGCATCCACGCACTCGGGAACCGCTGCCCAGACGAAGGCGGCCATCCTCTCGTCCACCGTCCCGACCGCATCCCTCGAGGGCAAGACCCTGACCGGCGGCCGGTTGGACGTCAGCGGGTTCTGACCCGCGTCGGCGGCACCTCGAACAGCAAGGGGGCCCGCCTCGGCGGGGCCCCGCGCGTGCGCTGCGACGCAAGAGCTGCGCCCGTCTGGCTCCGCCCGGTCCCTGCACGCCCAGTGCGCTGGGACAGCAAGAGGCCCCCGCCTCGGCGGGGGCCTCTTCGCGTGCGGGCCGGGCCGCGGTGCCTACAGCGGGTCGGCGGCGGGCCCGGTCTCGGCCAGCTCCTCCACCGGCGGAGGCTCGAACCCCTCGACGGCGGTGAAGCTGAGCCGCATCGCACCCGGGTTCTCCGGGTCGGGCTCGGTGTCGACGATCACGGTCTCGCCGGCGTGGAACGTCTTGAACAAGATCCGCTCCGACATCGGGTCCTCGATCTGGCGCTGGATGGCTCGGCGCAGCGGCCGGGCTCCCATGGAGGCGTCGTAGCCCGCCTCGGCCAGGTGGAGCTTGGCCTCACTGGTCAGCGTGAGGCCGATGCCCTGGGCCACGAGCTGGGTGGTGACCCGTCGGATCATCAGGTCGACGATCGTGGTCACCTCCTGCTTGGACAGCTCGTGGAACACGATCGTCTCGTCGATGCGGTTGAGGAACTCCGGCCGGAAGTGCTGCTTCAGGGCGTCGTTGACCTTCTCCTTCATCTTGGCGTAGGAGATGGCCTCGTCCTGGCGGGAGAACCCGACGTTGGCCTTGCGGAGGTCGCCGGTCCCGAGGTTGGACGTCATGATCAGCACGGTGTTGCGGAAGTCGACGCTGCGGCCCTGGCTGTCGGTGAGGCGGCCCTCCTCCAGGATCTGGAGGAGCGTGTTGAACACGTCGGGGTGGGCCTTCTCGATCTCGTCGAAGAGCACCACCGAGAACGGCTTGCGGCGGACGGCCTCGGTGAGCTGGCCGCCCTCCTCGTAGCCGACATAGCCGGGGGGCGAGCCCACCAGGCGGCTGACCGTGTGCTTCTCCATGTACTCCGACATGTCGAGCGTGATGAGGCTCGTCTCGTCACCGAAGAGGAACTCCGACAGCGTCTTGGCCAGCTCGGTCTTGCCCACGCCGGTCGGGCCCAGGAAGATGAACGAGCCGCTCGGGCGCTTGGGGTCCTTGAGGCCGGCCCGGGTGCGGCGCATGGCCTGGGAGACGGCCCGGATGGCGTCCTCCTGGCCGATGACCCGCTTGTGGAGCTCGTCCTCCATGCGCAGGAGCTTGGCCGTCTCCTCCTCGGTCAGCTTGTAGACGGGGATGCCCGTCCACACGCTGAGCACCTCGGCGATGGCCTCTTCGTCGACCTCGTCGAAC
>JALZNY010000377.1 GCA_030857525.1 Actinomycetota bacterium | reverse complement strand
TCCTCCAGGTGGTCCACTGCCCGCTGACGAGCGCTGCGGTACTCGTCGTCCTCGTCGATCAGGCGCTCGATCTCATCGGCGACGAGCCGGCTGAGCGAGGTCGAGCGCCGCGCCGCCAGGATCTTGGCCTGATGCACCGTCTCCTCGTCCAACTGCAGGGTCAGATTGCGTCTCATCTGATCACCCTACCACTACGTCTACGTGGACCACATGAACGATGTGGGCCAGCTGGCCCTCATCGTCAGGCGGGGGGAGGGAGGTAGCGAGCCCGGGCCAAGGCGCCGTCGGGACCGACCTCGACGGTCCAGACCGAGCCCTTCTTGCACGTCCAGCGGTCGGTGACCAACTCGACCCCCTGGCGGTGGAGGCGGTCGAGGACGGGCCCGATGAGATTGCCGTGGGTGCAGGCCACCGCCTCGGTGTCGGTCAGCTCCTCCAGCAGGGCCCAGGTCGCGCCCGGATCGGCCTCCTCGGACAGGGCGGGATGTGTCTCGACGTCGAGTCCCAGGCGGGCCGCCAGCGGTTCGACGGTTTGGACGCATCGCCGGTAGCGGCTGGTGAGGATGCGCTTGATCGGTTCGCCGGCCAGCAGATCGGCCAGAGCCTGGGCCTGGCCGGCGCCCTTGCGCGAGAGGGGCCGCAACTCGTCAGAACCGTCCCACTCCGACCGGTCACCGGCCTTGGCGTGACGCACGATGTGAACGCTCATCCCGGCCGAGCGTAGGCGTAGCGCTCCGGGCACCACCAGAGCGTCGACTGTCGGGATAGGCAGACCCCGTAGTGGGAAGGACGGGAGCCAGTGCCGACCCCTGCCTTCACCGTGGGCGTAGAGGAGGAGTTCCACGTCGTCGACGCCGAGTCGCTGGCGCTGCGCTCGGTCGTGCGCTCCGTCCTTGGGCCGGCTCGCCAGGCCCTCCCTTTCTGTCAGGATGACCTGAGACGCCCGAGGTAACCAACCATCCCTCCAAGGGCGAGACTGGACCGAGTAGACACGAATGACCATGCCAACGATGACGATGCAGCGCGCCCATGATGAGGCCATGGGTGGAGACGAACCCACGCTGCCCGAGAAGCCTCGCCGGCGGAGCTTCAGCGCCGAATACAAGCTGGGCATCCTCGAGCGCTACGACGCCTGCGTCGGCGACGGCGACAAGGGAGCCCTGCTGCGCCAGGAAGGGCTGTACTCCTCTCACATCGTGGAGTGGCGCAAGGCCCGCGACGCCGCCGCCCTGGGCGGCCTCACCCCTCGCACCCGAGCGCCCAAGGCTTCGCCCGAGGCGGCTGCGCTGGCCAAGGCTAATCGCCGCATCGAACGTCTGGAGGATGACCTGGCCAAGCACCGCCTGGCGCTGGACATCGCGGGAAAAGCTCACGCGCTCTTGGAGAAGCTTGCCGAGAGCGCGGCACCCGAGAACAAGCACAAGGCGTGATCGACGCCTGCGTGGCCGAGCTGGAGCCGCTCATCGGCACCGGCCCGGCGTGTCGGGCGGCGGGCAAGTCCAAGGCCACCCACTACCGGCGCCACCAACCCCCGAAGCTGGGTCCGCCCCCGCCTCGTGGGGCCCCTGCCAACGCCCTGTCCGACGACGAGGTCCAGGCCCTCCTGCAGGTGCTGCGTTCGGAGCGCTTCCGTGACCTGGCACCGGCCCAGGTGTGGGCCACGCTGTTGGACGAGGACGTCTACCTGGGCTCGATCTCCACGATGTACCGGGTGTTGCGGGCCCATGGCGAGATCCGTGAGCGCCGGGCCCAGGCCAGTCATCCGCCCCGCACCAGGCCCGAGCTCATGGCCACCAAGCCCAACATGTGCTGGTCATGGGACATCACCAAGCTCCGAGGCCCGGACCGGGGCGTGTGGTTCGACCTCTACGTCATCATCGACATCTTCTCCCGCTACGTCGTGGACTGGATGGTGGCTCCCGGCGAGTCCGCCGAGCTGGCCGAGGCCTTCATCGCCCGGGCCACCAAGGGCCAGGGAATCACCCCGGCGACGCTGACCATCCATGCCGACCGAGGTACCTCAATGACGTCCAAGCCGGTGGCCGAGCTGCTTGCCGACCTCGGCATCGGCCGCACCCACTCTCGACCCCACGTGAGCAACGACAACCCCTATTCCGAGGCCGCCTTCAAGACCCTCAAGTACTGCCCGGCGTTCCCCACCCTCTTCGGCTCGATCGAGGACGCCCGGGCCTTCTGCGAGCAGTTCTTCGCCTACTACAACCACGAGCATCGCCATTCGGGGATCGGCCTTCATACCGCCGCCTCGGTGCACTACGGCACCGCCGCCCAGATCCGCGACAAGCGAGCCGAGACCCTCGCCGGTGCCTACGCCGCCAACCCCGGACGATTCCGCCACCGCCGACCAACCCCGCCGAAGCTCCCCACCGTGGCGTGGATCAACCAGCCGACGATCGACAATGACGCACAGAAGAAATCC
>JALZNY010000057.1 GCA_030857525.1 Actinomycetota bacterium | reverse complement strand
GCCCACCACCGGGGGGACCACCATGGGCAGGGTCACCAAAGCTCGCACCAGGGCCCGGCCGGGGAAGTCGTGGCGGGACAGCACCCAGGCCAGGGGGACGCCCACCACCACGGACACACCGGTAGCGGCCAGGGCGCTGAACAGCGACAGGCGCAGGGCGTCGGCCACACGGGGGCGGGCCAGCAGGGCTGGGAGGTCGGTCCACGGCGCCCGCTGGAACAGTCCGACGAAGGGCAGGGCGACGAAGGCCACGGCGGCCACGGCCAGCCCGACCAGCACCAGCGGCGGCCGGCTGCGCCGAGAGGGACGAGGCCGATCCGTCAAGGGGCCGATGCGCTCATGGGGCCAGGAAGCCGTGGTCAACGAGGATCCTGCGACCCTCCTCGGAGACCACGAAGTCCACGAACTCCTCGCCGAGCGCCGGCACCGCCGAGGCGGCGACCGGGGCGATCGGGTAGGTGGCGACGACGCGGTCGGCTTCGGCGATGTCGATTCCCTCCACCCGCTCGCCTGCGGCCAGCACATCGCTGCGATACACCAGGCCGGCGTCGAGCTCGTCCGCCTCGATCTTGGTGAGCAGTGACCGGACGTCGGTCTCGTTGGTGTCAGGGGCGGCGGTCACTCCGGCCTCGGCGAGGAGCCGGCGGGCGAAGCGACCGCAGGGCACCTCCTCGGCACACAGCCCGATGAGCAGCTCCTCACGGGCCAGGTCGGCGAGCCCCTCCACCCCCCCCGGATTGCCTGCCGGCACGGCGATGGCCAACACGTTGCGGGCGAAGACCACCGGTGCTTGCTCCACCACCTCCCCGGTCACGGCCTTGTCCATGTTTACCTGGTCGGCCGACGCGTAGACGTCGGCGGGCGCCCCTTCGATGAGCTGCATGGCCAGGCCCGAGCTGGGGCCGAAGTTGAGCTCCACGGACACCTCGGGTCGGGTCGCGCTGAAGGCGTCGCCGATCTCGGCGAAGGCGTCGGTGAGCGAGGCGGCGGCGAACACGGTCAGCGTCTGGGCCTCCCCGTCCCCGTCCCCGCCGGTGTCGACGTCCCCGTCCCCGCAGGCCGCCACGGTCAGCATCGGGACGACGATGGTGGCCGGCAGGCGCAGCCACCAACGGGACGCGCTCATGGCTCGGACCGGAGCTCGACGACGACGTTGGTCGACTTGACGGTGGCCACCGCCAGCACCCCCGGGGCCAGGCCCAGCTCGTCGGCCGCCTCCCGGGTCATCAGCGACACCAGGCGATGGGGTCCCACCCGGAGCTCGACCTGGGCCATCACGGTGTCGGCCGTCACCCGGGTGATGATGCCGGGCAGGCGGTTGCGAGCCGATGCCCCTGGCAATGGAGGGCGCTCCCGGTCGACGCCGTGCTCAGCGGCGAGCTCCTCGGCCAGCCGAGCCAGCGACGCACCGTCGATCAGCCGCTGGCCTCCCTCGGTCCGTCGGGTCAGCAGGCGGCCACCGTCGGCCCACCGTCGCACGGTGTCGACGCTGACCTCGAGCAACGAAGCCGCCAGCCCGATGCGGTACGCCGGTATACCAGCTCCGTCACCGCCATCGCCCATATGAACGAGGTTACTACAGGATAAAGCTCGCTAGCGGCGCTTGCCCTTCTTGCGGCCCCGGGGGGCGATGGGTGCCACCGATGGTGCCGCTCGCCGGCCGTTCCCGGACGGGGCCGGGGGTGCACCACGATCCTCGGGCTCGTACACCGGTTCGGCCGGCTGGGGCCCCGCCGCGGCCGCCCGGGACGGCGAGGCGCCCCCTCCGGTGGCCACCAGCGGGGCGTTGCGGCCCTCGAGGCGATTGCGCAGGGCGGCGTAGCGCGGCTCGCGCTCCTTGAGCACGGCCAGGAGCGGCGAGGCGATGAAGATCGACGAGTAGGCGCTGGCCCCCAGGCCCACCAGCAGGGCCAGGGCGAACTCCTGCAGCGTGGCCGCCCCGAGCACGAACGACCCGATGACCAGGAGCGACCCGATGGGGATGAGGGCGGTGATGGAGGTGTTGAGGGTGCGCATGAGCACCTGGTTGAGCGAGTCGTTCACCATCTGGCTGTAGGTCGTGCGCGCCGTGGTGGCCAGCACCTGGGCGTTCTCGTCGACCTTGTCGAACACGACGATGCCGTCGTAGATCGAGTAGCCGAGCACGGTCAGGATGGCAATGACCGTGGCCGGGGTCACCTCGAAGCCGGTCACCGAGTAGACGCTCACGGTCACGAGGATGTCGTGCACCAGGGCCGTCAGGGTGGCCGCGGCCATCTTCCACTCGAAGCGGATGGTGATGTAGAGCGTGATGGCGGCGAGGAAGACCAGCAGGGCCCGCAGGGCCTTGCCCGTGATCTCCGATCCCCACGAAGGGCTGACCTGGGTGACCTGGACGTCGCTGGGCGCCACCCCGGCCAACTCGGCCAGCACGGCGCTGACGTCGGCGCTCTCCGCCTCGGTGCCCGGCTCGGCCTGGACCCGCAGGCGCTGGCCCTCGTCATTCCCGAGGGTCTGGACGTCGGCGTCGGGCACGCCCACCGCCGCCACCGCGTCACGGGCGGCATCGACGTCGACGTCGCCGGTCACCTCCCAGGAGGTGCCGCCCCGGAAGTCGATGCCGAGGTTGAGCCCTCGGGTGGCCAGTGAGCCCAGCCCGGCGAGGATGATCAGCATCGAGATGCTGAACCACAGTCGGTACCGGCCCACGAAGTTGACGTCGGTCTCCCCGTGGTAGAGGCGACCGAAGACGTTTCGCCGGCCTCCGCCGGCGCTGGAGCCGTTGGTGCTGGGAACTCTGCGGCTCATCGGGCTGCGCCCACGGGCTGGCGGCCCTTGGGATCGACCACACCCCGGGCCACCCCCATGAAGCGGGCCGAGGTGAACGCCTTGCGCCGACCGAGCAGGGCAACGAGCGGACGGGTGAAGAAGTAGGCCACCACCACGTCGAGCACGGTCGACAGACCGAGAAAGAAGGCGAAGCCCCGGACCGCCCCCACGGTCAGCCACCACAACAGGAAGGCCCCGAGGAAGGCTGAGAAGTCGGCGGCCAGGATGGTGCGGAAGGCCCGCTTGAAGCTCCGGTCGACCGACGACCGTAGGCTGCGACCGCTGCGGACCTCGTCCTTCAGGCGCTCGAAGTACACGATGTAGGAGTCGACGGTCACCCCCACCGACACGATGATGCCGGTGACCCCGGCCAGGCTGAGGGCAAGGCCCTGGGTTGCCCCGAGGTAGCTGATGACCGACCACTGCAGGGCGCCCCACACGAACAGCCCGAGGGCGACCACCAGCCCGAGGGCCCGGTAGTACAACAACAGGTACAACAGCACCAGGCCGGTGCCGATAGCGCCGGCCAGGAGCCCGGCCCGCAGTGAGTCAGCGCCGAGGGTGGCCGACACGCTCGACACGGACTCCTGCTCGAGCTGCACAGGCAGGGCGCCGTAGCGCAGGACCAGGGCGAGATCCTTGGCCTCCGCCTCGTCGAAGTTCCCCGTGATGGTGACCTCGTTGGCCGTGAAGGACGCATCCTGGACGGTCGGGGACGACACCACCGTGCCGTCGAGCACGATGGCCACCGCCCCCTGGGAGCAGGTGGGCTGGCCCGCGAAGCAGGCTGCGGCCAACTGGTTGAACCGCTCGATCCCCTGGCCGGTGAAGGTGAGCAGCACCGACCACTCCGCCTGGCTCTGGCCGAAGACGGCCTGGGCCTCGGCGATGTCGGACCCGACCGCGCCGGCAGCTCCCAAGCGGTAGAGCACGGCCTCGCGCCCTTCGGGCGCCTCGCCGGGCAGCACGACCTCGGCCTCGGGGGTGTCCTCGGCTTCGGGGGTCACCGTCACCGGTGCGGTCGTGGCCGGGGCGTTGGGCGTGCCCGGCGGGGGGATGACGTCGGTGACGGGCCGGAACCGCAGCTCGGCCGTCTGGCCGATTACCTCCAGGGCCCGCTCGCGGTCACCCACACCGGGGAGCTCAACCACCACGGCGTTGCCCTGGCGGGTGATCTCGGGCTCGGCCACGCCCAACTCGTCGACCCGCTGGCGGATGACCTCGATGGCCTGGTCGATCACCTCGGGGTCGTCGACGCCGTCGGGCGGCTGTAGCACCACCGACACGCCGCCCTGGAGGTCGAGGCCCAGCTCGGGCTCGTTGCCCACTGCCAGCGTGGCCGCCAACGAGCCGAAGGCCACGACCAGGACGGCGAAGAGCGAGAACAGCAGGCGCCGGCGAACCTTCACCCGCGCTCGCTTGCGTCGCCGGGGTCGTGGCCGGGCGCATCCTGGCCGGGCAAGCCGTCGCCGGCATCGCTACCCGCGTCGCCCAGGCCCCCGTCGTCCAGGCCGTCGTCGTCGAGGCGGCGGGTGATGGCCGCTCGAATCAGGCGAACCTCCACGCCGGGGCTCACCTCCAGGAGCAGCTCATCGTCGGTGAGCACCCGCACGGTGCCGATCAGGCCGCCGGCGGTCAGCACCCGCTGTCCCACCTCGATCGACGACACCAGCTCCCGCTGCTTGCGCAGCCGGGCCTGCTGGGGCCGGATGAGCAGGAACCACATCAGGCCCAGGAGCAGGACGAAGGGGATGAGCTCGGCCATAGGGGAAGGTTTCACCGCCTCGACGTCCACATGGTGACGTCACGATCGGGTGAGGACCCTAGCGCGCCCTCGAGGGCGGCCAACATCGTCGCGAATGGTCCGCGGGGCGCGCGTGAGAATGCCACCACGGGCGGTAGCGTGTCCGACCATGTCCCCCCGACGCGTCCTCCTGGCGCTCATCACCATCATCTCCACCTTGGCCGTGGCCACGCCGGCCCGGGCCGGCCTGCTCGACGGCCTCGGTGGCCTGCTGGGCCCGACCACCAGCAGCGACACCGCCGCTGGCTCCGGCGCCGGCTCCGGCGGATCCGACTGGACCCTCGGCGGGCGCCCCTGCTCGCTCATCGAGGTCCCTGCCGTCGGCTCGGTGCCGACCGCCACCCCCTTCGGCGTCGGTTCCTGCCCCGGTGTGCGTCCCGGCTCCCTCGTCCAGACCGAGGGCGGCGCCTGCACGCTGAACTTCATGTTCACCGACCCCGACGGTGACCGCTACATGGGCACCGCCGGCCACTGCATCCTGGCCACCTCGCCCGTCGGCAACCAGGACAACGGCGAGGTCACGTTCGACCCCGGTGAGGGGCCCGAGGCCATCGACGGCGAGGGCAACCGCATCGGCGAGTTCGTCTACGCCATCCAGTCCGACCCCAAGGACTTCGCCCTCATCCGCCTCGACGACGACGTGGAGGCCAGCCCCCAGGTCTGTGGCTTCGGCGGACCCACAGGCGTCAACGACAGCCAACCCGGGCTGTTGGAGCCGACCGTTCTCTCCAACTACGGCAACCCGCTGGGGTTGGGGACCGGGGTGACCCAGAAGTCGTTCCTGGCGCTGGGCATGCCCGACCCCGACCACGTCTTCGCCACCGGCCTGGTCCTCCCCGGCGACAGCGGCGGTCCGGTCCTGGACGAGGAGGGTCGGGCCGTGGGCGTGGTCGTCAGCACCGGGCTCCACACGGGCGACAGCCTGGTCTCGGGCGAGGGGCTCGACGTGGGCCTGGTCGGCATCACCCGACTCACCCCCCAGCTCGAGCGGGCCGAGGAAGCGACCGGCACCGACTTCGAGCTGGTCACCGCCCCCCAGCTGTAGGTCCGCCACGAGCAGGCCAGAAGCGGGGGGCCGCGAGCCCAGGGCTGGTGCTAGTCGAACAGCCCCGGGGGGGACGGCGCTCCCTGGGGCGGGTCCAGGCCCAGCCGGGCCCAGGCCGCCGGGGTGGCCACCCGTCCCCGGGGGGTGCGCATGAGCAGGCCCTGGCGGATGAGAAAGGGCTCGTAGACGTCCTCGACCGTCTCGGTCGGCTCGCTCACGCTGATGGCGAGCGTCGACAGGCCGACGGGCCCACCGGCGAAGCGCTGGCACAGGGCGGCCAGGATGGCCCGGTCGACCTTGTCCAGGCCCAGGTCGTCGACCCCGAAGGCGGCCAGACCCTCCCGAGCCGAGGCGGCGTCGACCGTGCCGTCCCCCCGCACCTCGGCGAAGTCGCGCACCCGGCGCAACAGGCGGTTGGCGATGCGGGGGGTGCCCCGGGCCCGTCCAGAGATCTCGGCTGCGCCTTCGGGGGTGGTGGGCACGCCCAGGATACCGGCGGTGCGCACCAGGATCGTCTCCAGATCCGAGGCCGGGTAGTGGTCGAGGCGCTCCACCAGCCCGAAGCGGTCACGCAGCGGACCGGTTATCAGCCCCGTGCGGGTGGTGGCGCCTACCAAGGTGAAGCGGGGAAGGTCGAGGCGGATGGAGCGGGCCGAGGGGCCCTGGCCCAGCACGATGTCGAGCTGGAAGTCCTCCATGGCCGGGTAGAGGACCTCCTCCACGGTGCGGGGCAGGCGGTGGATCTCGTCGACGAAGAGAACCTCGCCCTCCTCCAGGTTGGTGAGGATGGCGGCCAGGTCGCCGGGGCGCGACAGCGCCGGGCCCGAGGTGATGCGCAGGCCCACCTCCATCTCCGAGGCCACGATGCCGGCCAGGGTGGTCTTGCCCAGCCCGGGCGGGCCGGCGAAGAGGAGGTGGTCGGCGGCCTGGCCTCGGAGGCGGGCCGCCTCCAGCACGATCGACAGGTGCTCCTTGAGCTCGGCCTGGCCCACGAAGTCGGCCAGGCGCCGGGGTCGCAACCCCGACTCCTCGGCCTCCTCCCCGGCCACCACGCTGGTGGTGAGAACCTCTTCGCGACCCGTCATCAGCGGGACCGGCCCAGGCGGGACAGAGCGGCCTTGAGCAGGATGGCCACGTCGTCGCCCTCGGGCAGCTCGCGCAGCGCCCCCCGTACCTCCTCGGGCTCGTAGCCGAGGGCCACCAGGGCCTGGCGCACCTCGGCTCGGGCGGGCGGCGCTCCTTCGCCGAGCCCGACACGATCGACGGCCGGGCCCCTGCCGTCACCGTCGCCGTCGAGGGAGGCCGCGGCCGCCCCGAGGCGGTCCTTGAGCTCGATGAGCAGCCGGGCGGCGGTCTTGGCGCCCACCCCGGGGACCAGGCACAGAGCGCCGACGTCGTCGTCGACCACAGCCCGGCGCAGGGCATCAGGGGTGTGCACCGACAGCACGGCCAGGGCCAGAGCCGGCCCCACCCCATGCGCTCCGATGAGCGCCTCGAAGCAGGTCCGCTCGTCGCGCCGGGTGAACCCGTAGAGGGTGAGGGCGTCCTCGCGCACGGCCAGGTGGGTGTGGAGCATGACGCTGGCCCCGGCCTCTCCGAGGGTGGGCACGGCCACCGGGGGCACGAGCACCCGGTAGCCCACCCCACCTACCTCCACCACCACGGCGCCGTCGAGGCCGGTCT
>JALZNY010000376.1 GCA_030857525.1 Actinomycetota bacterium | reverse complement strand
CTCCGGCGCCTGCTGGCCGACGCCCTGCCCCCGCCGGCCCACGCCGCCGTCCTGGCCGGCTCCCGGCCCACCCGGGTCCGCTCACCATCGGCCCTGGTCGAAGCCTTCGGCGACGCGGTGGCCGACCTCCTTCCCCGCACCGCGGCCGCCCCGGTCGGTGCTGGCCACACCCTCTTCGCCAGCAGCGCCGTGGCTGCCGCCACCACCGCCGTAGGGGCCGATCGCTCGGCCGTGGCCGAGCCCGACCACGCCGTGCTCGGCGAGGGTGCCGCCGGCTGGCTGGCGTCGTTGGGGATGGCCGCTGCCGGGGGCGCCAGCACCGCCCTGCGCCTGCTTCCGCCCGCCGAGGCTGACGGTCCCTTCTCCGCCGTCATCCAGCTCCAGAGCCAGGCCGACCCCAGCCTGGTGGTCGAGGCCGCCGACCTGTGGTCGGCCCCCGAGCTGGTCCTGTCCCGCTTCGGGCCCGACGCCGAGACCGAGCTGCTCCTGGCCCTGCGCCGGGGGAGTCGGGTCTGGCCACCCCTGGCGCGCCTGCTGGAGCAGGCCCGGCCCGAGGCCCTGGAGCTAGACGACGGCGAGGTGGACGACCTGATGGGGCCGACCGTCGACGACCTGGCCGGGGCCGGCATCCAGGTCCTCTGGCCCGCCGAGCTGGTGAGCCGCCTCGTCCTGCGAGCGGTGGTCGCCACCCCCACCCCTGCGGCGGTAACCGCCGCAGGCTTCACGCTGGAGGCGTTGCTGGAGCTGCGCTGGCGGGCGTCGCTCGACGGCGAGGAGCTGACCGACGCCGAGCTGGCCACCCTGGCCGAGGCCAAGCGCCCCGTCGTGCGCCTGCGGGGACGCTGGGTGACTGCCGACCCCGCCCGCCTGGCCCGGCTACGCCAGCGCCGCACCGTCGACGCCACCACGGCTCTCGCCCTGGCCCTGGGCGGCACGCTGACCGTCGACGGCGAGACCGTCGAGGCCGACGTGGAGGGCCCGCTGGCCGAGCTGGCCGCCCGCCTGCGAAGTATGGAGGCCGGCGTCGAACAGCCCGTCCCCGCCGGGCTGAAGGCCACCCTGCGCCCTTACCAGCTCCGGGGCCTGGGCTGGCTGGCGGAGATGGCCGACCTCGGCGTGGGCGGCATCCTGGCCGACGACATGGGGCTGGGCAAGACCATCCAGCTCCTGGCCCTGCACCTCCACCGGACGCCGCACCGGCGTCCCACCCTGGTCGTGTGCCCGGCCTCGCTGGTGGGCAACTGGGAGCGGGAGACCAACCGCTTCGCCCCCGGCGTGCCCGTCCGCCGCTACCACGGAGCCGACCGCAGCCTGGCCGGCGTAGCTCCCAACGAGGTGGTGCTGGCCACCTACGGCGTGGCCCGGCGCGACACCGACGCCCTGGCCGACATCGGCTGGGGGCTGGTGGTCACCGACGAGGCCCAGGTCATCAAGAACCCGCTGGCCCGGACCGCTCGGGCCCTGCGGCGCATCCCCGGCGACGCCCGCTTCGCCCTCACCGGCACCCCGGTGGAGAACCGCCTGAGCGAGCTGTGGGCCCTCCTCGACTGGACCACACCGGGCCTGCTCGGTCCCCTGGAGCGCTTCCGCCGGGAGGTGGCGGTTCCCATCGAGCGTCACGGCGACGCCGAGGTCACCGAGTCCCTGGCCCGGGTGGTACGTCCCTTCCTGCTCCGCCGGCGCAAGTCGGATCCCACCATCGCCCCCGAGCTGCCACCCAAGACCGAGACCGACCGCATCGTCGCCCTCACCGCCGAGCAGGCCACCCTCTACAAAGCGGTGGCGGCCGAGGTCCTGGCCCAGATCGAGGGGGCCGAGGGGATCGGCCGGAGGGGCCTGGTGCTCAAGCTGCTCACCGCCCTCAAGCAGATCTGCAACCACCCGGCGCACTACCTGGGCCAGCCCGGGCCCCTGGCCGGTCGCTCGGGCAAGCTCGACGCCACGGCCGAGCTGCTGGAGGTCATCGCCGATGAGGGCGAGGCCGCCCTGGTGTTCACCCAGTACGTGGCCATGGGTCGCCTGCTCGAGCGCCGCCTGGGCGACCAGGGCGCCCGCACCCTGTTCTTGCACGGCTCGCTCACGATGAAGGCCCGGGAGGAGATGGTCGACCGCTTCCAGGCCGGCGAGGCCGACGCCTTCGTCATCTCCCTCAAGGCCGGGGGCACCGGGCTCAACCTGACCCGGGCCACCCACGTCGTGCACTACGACCGGTGGTGGAACCCCGCGGTGGAGGACCAGGCCAGCGACCGGGCCTGGCGCATCGGCCAGGACCGACCCGTGCAGGTGCACCGCCTCATCTGCGAGGGAACGCTGGAGGACCGCATCGCCGAGGTGCTGGCCACCAAGCGGGCCCTGGCCGAGCGGGTGGTAGGGGCAGGCGAGGCGTGGGTCTCGGAGCTGAGCGACGACGCCCTGGCCGAGCTGGTGGCGCTCAGCGG
>JALZNY010000375.1 GCA_030857525.1 Actinomycetota bacterium | reverse complement strand
CGTCGAGGCTGCCCGAAACCGCGGCCAGGGCCGCCCGCTGGGAGACGTCGGCCACGTTGGAGGTGGCGTGGGACTGCAGGGCGGCCGCGCCCGAGATCACGTCGGGAGGAGCGATCATCCACCCCACCCGCCAGCCGGTCATGGCGTAGGTCTTGGCCACCCCGTTGACGATCACGCAGCGGCCGGCCAGCTCGGGGACCAGCACGGGCATCGACGAGAAGCGGTGGTCGTCGTAGGTGAGGTGCTCGTAGATCTCGTCGGTGAGGACCCAGATGCCCCGCTCCACGGCCCAGCTACCGATCGCCTCGACCTGCTCGGGGGCATAGACGGTACCGCTCGGGTTCGACGGCGAGACGAAGACGAGCACCTTGGTGCGCTCGGTGGTGGCCGCCTCCAACTGCTCCACGCTCACCTTGAAGCCGCTGGCGGCGTCGGTGGGAACGACCACCGAGGTGGCCCCGAACAGGGCTACAGGCTCGGGGTAGGTGGTCCAGTAGGGCGCCGGCAGCAGCACCTCGTCACCGGGGTCGAGCAGGGTGGCAAAGGCGTTGTAGATGGCGTGCTTGCCGCCGTTGGTGATCAGGACCCGGGAGGCGTCGGCCTCCAGGCCCGAGTCCCGCTTGGTCTTGATCGCCACCGCCTCACGCAGCTCGGGCAGGCCCGAGGCCGGGGTGTAGCGGTGGTTGCGGGGATCACGACAGGCCGCCGCTGCCGCCTCGACGACGTGCGCCGGGCTGGGGAAGTCGGGCTCGCCGGCGGCGAAGACGATGACGTCCTCGCCGGCCGCCCGGAGCGCCTTGGCCCGGGCATCGACGGCCAGGGTGGCCGAGGGGGTGATGGCGGCCACCCGTTCGGAGATGCGAGACATGTACGCCATAGTGGCACGGTGACGACGACGAGCGTGCCCGACATCCGCATCCCCGCCGACCTGCTGCCGGCCGACGGCCGCTTCGGCTCGGGGCCCTCCAAGGTGCGCCCGGAGGCCGTCGACGCCCTGGCCTCGGTGGCCGGCACGTGGATGGGCACCAGCCACCGCCAGTCGCCGGTCAAGACCGTGGTGGCAGCGGTGCGCCGGGGCGCGGCCGACCTCCTGCGCCTGCCGGAGGGCTACGAGGTGCTCCTGGGCAACGGTGGGACCACCGCCTTTTGGGACGTCGCCACCTTCGGCCTGATCGAGGCGCGCAGCCAGCACCTGGCCTTCGGCGAGTTCTCGTCCAAGTTCGCCGCCGGCGTGGCCGCCGCCCCTCACCTGGAGTCGCCCCGCGTCATCGAGTCCCCCCCCGGGACCCACCCGACGACCGAGGCCGAAGCCGGGGTGGACCTGTACGCCCTGACGCACAACGAGACGTCGACCGGCGTAGCCATGCCCCTGCGCCGGCCCGACGGCGTTGGTGGCGACCAGGCCCTGGTGGCAGTGGACGCCACCTCGGGGGCGGGCGCCATCGAATACGACGCCTCCGAGGTCGACGTCTACTACTTCGCCCCCCAGAAGGTGCTGGCCGGCGACGGCGGGCTGTGGCTGGCCGCCTGCTCTCCCGCCGCCATCGAGCGCATCGGGCGGCTGCGGTCACCAGCGCGCTGGTGCCCGCCCTCGCTCGACCTCGGCATCGCCCTCGACAACAGCCGGCTGGACCAGACCTACAACACCCCGGCCCTGGCCACGGTGTTCCTGCTCGACCAGCAGCTCCAATGGCTCAACGGCAACGGCGGCCTGGAATGGTCGGCGCAGCGTTGCCGCGCCTCGGCCGACACCGTCTACGGCTGGGCCGAGGCCAGCGAGTACGCCACCCCCTTCGTGGCCGAGCCGGCCCAGCGCAGCCCGGTGGTGGCCACCATCGACCTTGACGTCACCGCCGTGGATGCCGGCACCCTCAGCAAGGTGTTGCGGGCCAACGGCATCGTCGACACCGAGGCCTACCGCAAGCTGGGCCGCAACCAGGTGCGCGTCGGCATGTTCCCCGCCGTCGACCCCGACGACGTGGCCGCCCTGTGCGCCTGCATCGACCACGTGGTGGCCGCCCTGTCGTGACGGCAAGGCCCGACCAGGGTGCAACAGCGGACGCCCCTCGTGCGTCGGGGGGGTGTGTCGATGGCGATGGGGACGGCGAGCACGGGTGAAAGTGTGACCACCTCGCTGGCCGAGCTGTTCCGGCGGGAGTACGCGCCCATGGTCCGTCTGGCCACGTTGCTGGTGGGGTCCGACGCCGTGGCCGAGGAGCTGGTGCAGGACGCCTTCGTCGCCGTGCACCGTCGCTGGTCGTCGGTCGACAACCCGGGAGGCTACCTGCGTACCTCGGTCGTCAACGCCTGCCGGTCGCACCAGCGCCGAGCAGCCCTGGAGCGACGGCGATTGCCCCGCCCCGACGAGCCCGCCCAACTCGGGGCCGACGAGGTGTGGGACGCGCTGGCGCACCTCCCCCACAAGCAGCGGGCCGCCCTGG
>JALZNY010000374.1 GCA_030857525.1 Actinomycetota bacterium | reverse complement strand
GTTGTGGGCCGAGAGGAAGGGTGCATCGATCTGGCTGGTGTCGCCGGTGAACACCACCTTGGTTCCCTCCGCCGCCCGGGTGAGCACCGTCTTGGCCAGGCTCGGTTCGAGGTTCTGGGCCTCGTCGAGCAGGACCCAGGTGTTGTGCAGCGACCGGCCCCGCAGGTAGGCGACCGAGTCCATGGTGAGGCGGCCCTCAGAGGTGATCTGAGTGATGGTCTCATCGGCCACTCCCTTGCGCCGGCCCTCGCTCATGGCCACCACGGCGTCGTGGATCGCCCCCATCCACGGGTCGAGCTTCTCCTCCCTCGTACCCGGGAGGTAGCCGAGCTCCTGGCGGCCGACGGCGACCACGGGGCGGTAGATGGCCAACCGCTCGTAGCCCCGGTGGGCCGGGTTGTTCCACACCTGCTCCAGGCCGGCGGCGATGGCCAGGAGGGTCTTGCCGGTGCCGGCGGGCCCGTCGAGGGCGACCACCGCGACCTCAGGGTCTAGCAGCAGGTCGAGGGCGAGGCGCTGTTCGATGTTGCGGGGCTTGAGGTCGAACGCCTCTTGGTGCTGGCGCAACAGGCACAGACGTGGGCCCCGGCGCCTGGCCAGCGCCGACTGCTGGCCGGCGCGCAGCACGGCGAACTCGTTCTCGTGGAGCTCGTCGGCCCCGGTGACGTCGTCCGCGTCCACGCTGCGGTCGGCGAACAGCGCATCGATCAACCCTCCGTCCAGCCCCTCCAGGGTGTGCCATCCGGGCGAGTCGAGACGCCGGCCGTAGGCCGGGAGGGGCACGTACTCCTTGGCCGCCAGGCCGAGGTGGGCGGCCTTGATCCGCAGGGCGGCGTCGTTGGACACGACCTCGACGGGGGCACCACCACGCTGGAGGCCGAGGGCGGCGCCGATGATGCGGTTGGCGGGCTGGGTGACGTCGAGGTGGTGCTCCTCGAGCAGGGCGTGGCTCACCCCGTTCACCACGATGGCCAGGGTGCCCCCGTGAGCCAGCTTGAGCGGCTCGACCAACGAGCCCCCGGCGGTGATCCGCAGGGCCTCGATGGCACGGAGCGCCTCGCGAGCGGTCTGGCCCACTCCGTCAGGGCGGGTCTTCAGCCCGTCGAGCTCCTCGATGGCGGTGAGGGGGATCCTGAGCGCACATCCCTCGAACTGGTGGATGGCGTCGGGATCGGCGACCAGGACCGACGTGTCGAGCACGACGGTCTTGGTCGGGGCGGGCACGTCGCAGAACATGGTCGGACGCGACATCAGCGGTTCACTCCTATGGGGATGGGGCGGGCCGGACGGTGCTCGGCCGGCCCTTCCCGGTGGACGGGTGGGCACATCGCCAACACCATGTCCCTCACCGAGCCTGTAGTGGTGGACCGTGGTCCGGCGTTTGGCCTTCCATGAGGTGCCTACCAGCGATCTTTCACCGCCAGCTCACCTCTGCGCTTCCAGCCGTTCACCTTCGGGTCGCAGGTCGTTGATGCAGGGGACCATCTCCGGCCTGAGACCCGGGCGCGACGGCGAAAAGGGTCCGGTTCAGGGAAGCTCGTCGCCTCTGGCTTCGATGCGCTCCAGCGCCTCAGCCATTCGCTGGGTAGCTGTGTTGATGCTGCGGAGCCCCAGGATGATCGTGTTGATGGCCCGCAGCACGTAGACGAGTATGGCTATCGGTAGCAGCCAGCTCCCGACGATTTAGCAGGATCCCAGCTGCGTTATCCATCGATCTCCTTCCGAGTCAGCTGTCACCAGTGTGGCCTGTCTGCGCCGGACGGTTGGCAAGTTGGCAAGGCACCGCCGTTCGCCAATGCGTGTGCTCGTAGATCGGCCAAGGCCGCCCGGCCGCGAGAGGCCACTCAGCCACACACCATGGTGGCTGGGTCCTCGCCTCGTAGCTTCAGCACTCGGCCGACGGCTTCGTCCAGCCGAGCCTCGGGCAGCCGGCCGTCGCCGACGGCGGCGACGATCGCGTCCCGCAGCGTCGTGGCCTCATCCCCCGGGGTGGCGAGCACGAGGTCGGCCCCGGCGGCCAGCGCCATCACCGTCGCGTCGGGAAGCGGCCACTGCTCGGTGATGGCCGACATGTTCATGGCGTCGGTGACGACGACGCCGTCGAAGCCGAACGATCGCAGCAGGCGATAGGCGCCGGGCGCCATGCTGGCGGGCCCCGGTCCGAGGGCCGGGAAGGTGACATGCGACATCATCACGGCGGGAACGCCGGCCTCGAGAGCTGCCCGGAAGGCCGCAGCGGCCGCCGATTCCAACTCGCCGAGCGGGGCGTCGAAGACGACAGGCCCGTCGTGGGTGTCGGTCAGCTCCCCTTGGCCGGGGAAGTGCTTGGCTGTGGGGGCCACCCCGGCTTGGCGGAGACCGGTGACGAAGGCGCCGGCACGCGCTCCCGCCTCGGCCGGCGTCGCCCCAAACGACCGGTCACCGATGGCGGCATCGCCAGGC
>JALZNY010000056.1 GCA_030857525.1 Actinomycetota bacterium | reverse complement strand
GCTCCAAGGGTGAGATCGAGGCCTACGGGATCGCCGCGTTCAACGAGCGGTGCCGGGCGTCGGTCTCGCGCTACGTCGACGACTTCATCGCCCTCACGCAGCGCTCGGGCACCTGGATCGACACCGACGACGCCTACTGGACCCTGTCACGTGACTACATCGAGTCGGTGTGGTGGCTGGTGCGCCAGCTCTGGGACGCCGACCTGCTCTACGAGGGCCACCGCGTCAGCCCCTACTGCCCCCGCTGCGGCACCGCCCTGTCGTCACACGAGATGGGCCAGCCCGACGTCTACCGCCAGGTGGCCGACCCGTCGGTCTACGTCCGCTTTCCCCTCCTCGACGACGACACCGACCTCGACGGGGCCGACCTGTTGGTGTGGACGACCACACCCTGGACGCTGATCTCCAACGTGGCCGTGGCCGTGGGTCCCGCGATCGACTACGTGCGGGTGCACGAGCCCGAGGGGCGCGACCTGGTCATGGCCGAGGATGCCGCCGAGCGGCTCTTCGGCGCCGGCGCCCCCTACGACGTGGTGGCCCGCCTGGCCGGCGCCGACCTCGTCGGCCGGCGCTACCGGCGGCCCTACACCCTCTTGGACATCCCTCCCGATCGGGCCGAGCGGGCCGAGCGGGTGGTGCCGGCCGAGTGGGTGAGCACCGACGACGGCTCGGGGCTCGTCCACCTGGCCCCCGCCTTCGGTGAGGACGACGCTGCGCTGGCGCGGGCCGAGGGCCTGCCCGTGCTCAACCCCGTCGGCCCCGACGGGACCTTCGATGCCCGGGTCGAGCCCTGGGCCGGGATGAGGGTCAAGGCCGCCGACCGGGGGATCATCGATGACCTGGCCGCCCGTCGGCTGCTCGTACGCGAGCAGGAGTACGTACACGCCTATCCCCACTGCTGGCGTTGCTCCACGCCGTTGATCTACTGGGCCAAGACCTCCTGGTTCGTGCGCACTGCCGATCATCGGGCCGACCTGATGGTCCAGAACGAGCGCATCGCCTGGCACCCCGAGCACATCAAGCACGGGCGCTTCGGCAAGTGGCTGGAGGGCAACGTCGACTGGGCCCTGTCGCGGGATCGTTACTGGGGCACGCCCCTGCCCATCTGGCGGTGTCCGGCCGGGCACGACACCTGCGTGGGCTCGGTGGCCGAGCTCACCGAGTTGGCCGGCAGCGACCTGGCCGACCTCGACCTGCACCGCCCGGCCGTCGACGAGGTGGAGCTGACCTGCCCGACGGAAGGGTGCGGGGCCGTCGCCCGGCGCCTGGCACCCGTCCTCGACGCCTGGTTCGACTCCGGTTCCATGCCCTCGGCCCAGAGCCACTTTCCCATGGAGCACCAGGCCCGCTTCGAGGCGTCGTACCCGGCCGACTTCATCTGCGAGGCCATCGACCAGACCCGCGGGTGGTTCTACTCCCTCCTGGCCGTGAACACCCTCGTCTTCGGATCCACCCCGTACCGCAACGTGGTGTGCCTCGGGCTGATCGTCGACGGCGAGGGCCAGAAGATGTCGAAGTCGCGGGGCAACGTCATCGATGCCGATCACGTCTTCGACACCTTCGGGGCCGACGCCCTGCGCTGGTACTTCTTCTCCGCCGGCCAGCCCTGGACGCCACGGCGCGTCTCCGAGGACGGCATCGGCGAGTCGACCCGCCAGACCCTGTTGACCCTGTGGAACGTCTTCTCCTTCTTCGCCACCTATGCCGACCTCGACGGCTTCGTGGCTCCGGTGCCGGGACCCGACCCGCTCCCGCCGCCGAGCCACGTGCTCGACCGCTGGGTCCTCGGAGAGCTCGACGCCACCATCGTTGAGGTCACCGACGCCCTCGCGGCCTTCGATGCCCTGCGCGCCGCCACCCGCCTGGCCGGCTTCGTCGACGCACTGTCGAACTGGTACGTGCGTCGTTCGCGTCCCCGGTTCTGGAAGGCGTCAGACCCCCAGGCCCATGCCACCCTCCACCGTTGCCTGGTGGTGACCACCGAGCTCCTGGCCCCCTTCTGCCCCTTCCTCGCTGACGAGCTGTGGACTCGCCTGACGGCCGGCATCTCCGTGCACGGGGCCGAGTGGCCCAAACCGAGCGGGGCTGGCGACCCGGCGCTGACCGCGCAGATGGCCGCCGCCCGCCGCTTGGTCGGCCTCGGTCGGGCCGCCCGCACCGACGCTGGCGTCAAGGTGCGCCAGCCTCTGCGCCGAGCCATGTTGTTGCACCCGGAAACCAGCCTCAGCGACGAGATCCGGGCCGAGATCGCCGACGAGCTCAACGTGGCCACGCTCGAGGAGATCGAGGAGCTGAGCGGCCTGGTTCGCTGGCAGGTGGTCCCCAACTTCCGACTGCTCGGACCCCGCCTGGGTGCCCGGGTCAACGAGGTCAAAGCTGCCCTGGCCGAAGCGGACGGGACGGCTTTACGCGAGGCTCTAGAGAATCACGGCAGCGTCGAGGTGGCGGGGGTGCGCCTCAGTCCTGACGAGGTGGAGATCAGGGCCGAGCGTCAGCTCGAGCTCGCCTTGGCCCAGGACGGCACCTGGGCGGTGGCCCTCGATCTGGAGCTCGACGAGGCGCTTCGCCTCGAAGGCATGGCCCGGGAGCTGGTGCGCGTCCTCAACGATCTCCGCCGCAGCCAGGGGTTCGCCATCTCCGACCGCATCCTGGTCGCGGTGGCTGCCGATGATCCCGACCTGCGACGCGCCGTCGAGGAACATCGCAGCTGGATCGCCGGCGAGGTCCTGGCCCGAGAGCTGAACCTGGTGGCGGATCTCCCGAGCTCCGACGGCGACCACGTCCGCCTTAGCATCGACGATGCTTCCCTGGAGGTCCAGATCCGCCGAGCCTGACCGGCGCGAGCACGGCCTGGACGAGGCGTGCTCCTAACGGCGGGGCGAAGCCTTCTTGGCGGTCCGCTTGGCCGGCGCCTTCTTGGCGGTGCGCTTGGCCGGCGCCTTCTTGGCGGCTGCCTTGGCCGGCGCCTTCTTGGTCGGCGCCTTCTTGGTGGTTGCCTTGGCCGGCGCCGCCTTCTTGGCCGTTGCCTTCGTAGCCGTTGCTTTCTTGGTGGTTGCCTTGGTCGGCGCGGCCGCCTCCTTCTTCACCGCGCGCTTCACCGACGGAGCCTTCTTGGCGGAAGCCTTCTTGGCCGGAGCCTTCTTGGCCGGAGCCTTCTTGGCCGGAGCCTTCTTCGCCGCAGCCTTGGTGGCTGGCGCCTTTCGCCGCCCTGCCGATCCCGTGCTTGGTTTGGCGCCGATGTTGGCCTGGGGCACGGCCGACTCCCACGCCATGGGCTCGCTGGGGTCGGCGGGGGAGGAGGAGGTCCAGGAGCCGGTGAAGCCGCGGCTGCCCTGCTGGGGCACGGGGACTTTCCGGGACGGTTTGGCGAAGCGAGACTGGCGGGCCACAGCGTCGCGCAGGGCGCGGTCTCGAGCTTCCTCGGCCTGCGAGGGATGCGTGCGGGAGATGGTGTGATCCTCGAGGGAGCTGCCTCCACCCCAACGCTCGGCCATCTGCTGGATGGCGAGGCCGGTGACGGCCTCCTCCTCCTCGGCGACCGTGAGCCGACGTTCGTCGGCGTCGTCCCATCCCGAACCGGCGGGCCCTTCCTGACCCCATTGCCGAGGCGACGAGGGTTCAGGGTGCGGACCCTTGCCAGCCGGGGAGGCGTAGGGCGAGGGGGATGAAGCGAGGGCCTTCCGCATCGACCGGTTCAGCTCGGTCGCCGCCTCCTTCTCGATCTCCTCATGGCTGGGCTGGCGCTTCTTGGCCATGGGCAACCCTACAACGACGGGGTCTCAGCGGTCGATTGACCGGAAAACCATGCCGGTGCGGGGCTTGGGGTGGAAGTAGGTGGTCTTGGGAGGCATGCGCACCCCCTGGCGGGCGGCGCCGGCGATCTGATCGACGGTGGCTGGGCGTAGGAGCAGCCCGGCCGACCCGGGCGAGCCGGTGACGCGCCTCACCAGGTCGTCCCCATCGTGGCGGTAGGCCACCTCGTGGGTAGGAAGCTGGGCTCGGGCGTGGTCGGCCCGACTGGCGTCGAGGTCGAGGAGATCGTCGGGGGGGAAGGGGGGAAAGGCGCCGGCCCGTGGGTGCAGAAGCCGCAGGCTCCCGTCGGGCAGGGCGAGGCCGAGAGCGCCGCAGCGATCCATGGTCTCGGCCAGGCTCTCGTCACCTCCGCCCACGCCGTTGCCCACGTCCTCAGCCTTGAACCAGGGTGAGAGGGCGTCGAGCACGTCGAGGTCGGTGGGTAGCCCGGTGATGAGGCGGTGGATGGGTCGCACCGAGACCTCGTCCTCGGCCAGCTCCACGACCAGAGCCATGATCAGGTCGTGGGCGCCTGGTCCGGCACCGGCGGCGGCCCGCTGGTCCTGGTAGGCGAGGGCTGTCTCGTAGCGGTGGTGGCCGTCGGCGATGATCACCGGGGCCGAGGCCACCACCTCGGCGAGGGTGTCGACGATGGCGGGGGAGTTCACCCGCCACAGGCGGTGGTGTACGCCGTCGGCGTCGGTGGCTCGGGCGAACGGCGGGCCCAGCGGTTCCACCATGGCCGACAACCCTTGCGCCAGCGAGAGGCACCAGATGGGTGACAGGTTGCAATTGGTGGCCTCCAGGAGTTGGAGACGGTCGCTCTTGGCCCGAGCCGTGGTGTGCTCGTGGGGCAGGACGTCGCCTTCGCCATCCAACCTCTCAAGCCCGAGAGCGCCAATCACGCCCGTGGTCTGGCGAGCGCGGCCAGCTTCGTCGTGGTAGCCCATCCGGTAGAGGTAGAACGAGGCAGGGTCGTCGGCCATGATCATGCCGATCTCCAACCACCGGGCCAGGACCCGGGCGGCGGCCTGGTAGCGGTCCTCGCCGTCCTCGGCATCCTCGTCGGCGGGTAGCTCCAGGCGAACCGCGTTGTAGGGGCTGCGGGCTGCCAGCTCGGCCCGCTCGGGCTCGTCGATCACGTCGTAGGGAGGAGCCGTGACGGGGTCGAGGTCGGTAGACATCCGGTAGCGCAGGCCGGCGAAGGGCTCGAAGCGGGGCACCCTCCCTGCCTAGCAGACTGATAGCGGCTAACAGGTCCGAACCCGTCGGGTCGGCCTCAATCGGCACTACCTTCGACGGTCATGGCTTGGGTGATCGACCTCGACGGCGTGGTGTGGCTGGGCAAGACCCCGATTCCCGGTGCGGCCGATGCCGTGGCCCGGCTACGGGCGACCGGCCAGCGGGTGGTGTTCGTGACCAACAACTCGTCGGTTCGCATCGCCGACCAAGAGGAGAAGCTGGCGTCGGTTGGCATCGAGGCGGAGGGTGACGTCATCAGCTCGGCCTTGGCCGCAGCATCGATGCTCGAGGCCGGGAGCTCCGCCGTGGTGTTCGGAGGTCCGGGGGTGGTGGAGGCGCTGGAGGCACGCGGCGTCGATGCGCGCCGGGAGGGTCCGGCCGATGCGGTGGTGGTCGGACTTGACCGCGACTTCGATTACCAGCGCCTGAAGGTGGCCCAGTGGGCGCTGGCCGACGGGGCCCGCCTTATTGGCACCAACGAAGATCCCACCTTCCCCTCGCCCGACGGGCCCATCCCCGGGGCAGGGGCGTTCCTCGCCGCGGTAGCCACCGCCGGCGGCGTCGAGCCCGAGGTGGCGGGCAAGCCCCATCCTCCGATGGTGGCCCTGGTGCGCGCCATGGTCGGTGACGAGGACCTGACGGTGGTGGGCGACCGGGTCACCACCGACGGGCTCCTTGCCGTCCGCTTGGGCGCCCGCTTCGCCCTGGTGCTGTCGGGGGTCACCAAGGAGGTGGATCCCGGCGTCGAGCCCGAGCCCGACATCGTCTTCGCCGACCTGGCCGAGCTGGTGGCCGCCGAGCTGGGCTGAGCGAGATCGGTCGCGCCGCACCCGCTCGTTCAGTAGCGGCGGGGGCGACGGTCGGAGAACGGGTCGAGGTCGGGCTCGAGGTAGCGCTCCCGCCAGGCCAGGCCCCGGGCGGCGTGGCTGGCGCGCACCAGCAAGCCGATGGCCACGCCGAAGACGAACCCGCCGACGTGCGCCATCCACGCCACCCCGGCGTTGGGGTTGACGAAGAACTGGGAGAGGAACCAGAAGCCGAGCAGCCACTTGGCCCTCACCTCCTGGATGAAGAAGAAGAAGATCGCCGTGAGCACGGGAGCGTTGGGGAACCAGATCAGGTAGGCGCCCATGACCCCGGCGACCGCCCCCGATGCGCCCACGAGGGGGATGGTGCTGTCCGGCTGGACCAGGACATGCGCTCCCGTGGCCACGATCCCGGCGATCAGGTAGAAGACCAGGAAGCGCACCGGTCCGAGGTGATCCTCGATGTTGTTGCCGAAGACCCACAGGAACAGCATGTTGCCGCCCAGGTGCACCAGGCTTCCGTGGAAGAACATCGACAGCAGCACGGCCAGCCAGACCTGCTTGTCAGGGAAGATGGGTGGAGCCGAGCTGGCGCCGCGGTCGCAGTCGTTGATGTCGCCCTGGGCGTCGGGCAGCTCATCGGCGCTCAGGGGCTCGCCTGTGGTCACCTCGCAGGGGATGGCGGCGTACTCGTAGCTGAAGCGGGCCACCTCCACGTCGGTCTCGGCCTGTCCGAGAAGCTGCTGACCCTGGGGCTGGACGAGGAGGTACACCCCGACGTTGATCAGGATGAGCAGGATGGTGACGACCGGGAACCGACGGGTGGGGTTGTCGTCCCGCAGGGGGAACATGCGCAGACTTTGACACACCCGGTCGGCTCGGGCGGAGGTCGACGAGCGTGGGCCCGAAGATGCGATCGAATCGCAGGTAGTCTGGGGTGGTGAGGGACGATCGGCTACCGGCGCTCCTCGAAGCCCTCAAGGGTCGGGGGGAGCGCTTGACCACGGCCCGCTACGCCCTGCTGGCGGTGTTGGCGTCGGCGACCGAGCACCTCACGGCTGACCAGCTTTCGATTGAGGTGGGCCGGACCAACCCCGCCATGCACCGGGCAACGGTCTACCGGACCCTGGAGACGCTGCGCCGGCTCGGGATCGTGGAGCACACCCATCTCGGTCACGGCCCCGCCGTCTACCACCTGGCTGAGGACGTTCACCAGCACCTGGTGTGTGAGGTGTGCGGTTGGATGGTCGAGGCTCCGGCCACGTTGTTCCGGTCGGTCGAGCGCAAGCTCCAGCGAGACTTCGGGTTCGAGATGAGGCCCAACCACTTTGCCGTGGTGGGACGCTGCCGACGGTGTTCGGACCAGTCCGAGCTGCCCTAGGCCAAGCGCTCATCCTGGCCGGCGGTGCGGCGAAGCCCTCGTCCGCCGGTGAGGGCGAACACCACGCCGAACAGGGTGGCCCCCACGAGCACGATGGTGGGTCCCGACTGCACGTCGAGGTGGTAGCTCAGGTTCATCCCGACGAA
>JALZNY010000373.1 GCA_030857525.1 Actinomycetota bacterium | reverse complement strand
GCAGTCGTCCTCGACGCCGACGCCCTGACCCGGGAGCTCCAGCAACCGGGTCAGCCCGTGTACGAGGCCACGGTCGCCCGCTTCGGGCCTGGCGTGGTCGACGCCGACGGCTCGCTCGACCGGGCCACGCTGGCCGGGATCGTCTTCGCCGACCCCTCCGCCCTGGCCGACCTGGAGGCGTTGACCCACCCGGCCGTGCGTCAGGCCATGCTCGACCGGCTGGCCGAGATGAGGTCGGGCGGCGGAGCGACGGGTACCGGGGTGGTCATCCTGGAGGTGCCCCTGCTCCTGGAGGTGGGGGGCTACCCGGTGGCCGGGGTGGTTGTCGTCGACTGCCCGGCGGAGACGGCCGTGCACCGCCTGGTCAGCCAGCGGGGCATGACCGAGGCCGGCGCCCGGGCCCGGATGGCCCGTCAGCTCTCCCGGGAGGAGCGCCGGGCCCGGGCCGACTTCGTCGTCGACAACTCCGGGCCGCCCGAGGCCCTCCCGCCCCAGGTCGACCGGGCCTGGGCCTGGATCAAGGCCCTCCCCGACGCCTGATCCGACCCGTGCCGGCCCCCTTGCCCGTTCTTTCGGCTGTAGGTCCCAGCAGGTGGGACTGAGCGCCGAAAGAACGGCCCTGGGAGCTCGATGTCGCACCCCCTCGGTAGTCTGCTTTGGATGCCTCCGTTCAAGGTTGTGTCCGACTTCGCTCCCGCCGGCGACCAGCCCCGGGCGGTCGAGGCCCTGGCCGAGGGCCTCGCTCGGGGCGACCGCTACCAGACCCTGCTGGGCATCACCGGCAGCGGCAAGTCGGCCACCATGGCCTGGGCCATCGAGGCCGCCCAGCGCCCCACCCTGGTCATCGCCCCCAACAAGTCGCTGGCCGCCCAGCTGGCCAATGAGTTCCGGGAGTTCTTCCCGGACAACCGGGTCGAGTACTTCGTCTCCTACTACGACTACTACCAGCCCGAGGCCTACGTCCCCTCCAGCGACACCTACATCGAGAAGGACAGCTCGATCAACGACGAGATCGACCGTCTGCGCCACTCCGCCACCTCGGCCCTGCTCACCCGACGCGACGTCATCGTGGTGGCCTCGGTGTCGTGCATCTACGGCCTGGGCTCGCCCGAGGAGTACCGGGCCAACCTGCTCGTGGTCCGCACCGGCGAGGAGCACGACCAGCGCTCGATCCTGTCGCGGCTGGTCGACATGCGCTACGACCGCAACGACATGACCCTGGCCCGGGGGAGCTTCCGGGTACGGGGCGACACCATCGAGCTGCACCCCGCCTACGAGGAGACGGGGGTGCGCATCGAGCTGTTCGGCGACGAGATCGAACGGATCACCCGGGTCGACCTGCTGACCGGTGAGCGCCTGGAGGACCTCGAGGAGCTGGTGGTGTTCCCGGCCACCCACTACGTGGCCGGCGACGAGCGGCTGAAGACGGCCATGGTCCGCATCGAGACCGAGCTGGCCGAGCGCCTGGCCTGGTTCGAGGCCCACGACAAGCTGCTGGAGGCCCAGCGCCTGCGCATGCGCACCAACTACGACCTGGAGATGCTGGCCGAGGTGGGGGTGTGCAACGGCATCGAGAACTACTCAGGCCCCATAGACGGGCGAGCGCCGGGCTCCGCGCCCCACACCCTGCTTGACTTCTTCCCCGACGACTTCCTCGTGGTGCTCGACGAGAGCCACGTGGCCGTCCCCCAGCTCCACGGCCAGTACGAGGGCGACCGCTCCCGCAAGGAGACGCTCATCGATCACGGCTTCCGGCTGCCCTCGGCGGCTGACAACCGTCCCCTGCGCTTCGAGGAGTTCCTCGAGCGGGTCCACCAGGTGGTGTTCCTGTCGGCCACGCCGGGGCCCTGGGAGCGCTCGCACTCCGACCAGATCGTGGAGCAGTTGGTGCGCCCCACGGGGCTGATCGACCCCGAGGTGGTGGTCAAGCCCACCAAGGGCCAGATCGACGACCTGATCGAGCAGATCACTCAGCGCACCGCCGCCGGCCAGCGCACGCTCGTGACCACCTTGACCAAGAAGATGGCCGAGGACCTGACCGAGTACCTACTCGAGCAGGGTCTGCGGGTGCGCTATCTGCACTCCAACATCGACACCATCCAACGCATCGAGACGCTGCGCGACCTTCGTCTGGGCGAGTTCGACGTGCTCGTCGGCATCAACCTGCTGCGGGAAGGCCTCGACCTGCCCGAGGTCTCACTGGTGGCCATCCTCGACGCCGACAAGGAGGGCTTCCTTCGCAGCGAGACTTCGCTCATCCAAACGATGGGCCGGGCCGCCCGAAACGTCGACGGCCAGGTGATCATGTACGCCGACAAGGTGACCGACTCCATGCGCCGGGCCATCTCCGAGACCCAGCGCCGCCGGGGGCTCCAGCAGGCCTACAACGCCGAGCACGGCATCGACCCCCAGACCATCCGCAAAGCCGTCAGCGACATCCTCATCTACCT
>JALZNY010000372.1 GCA_030857525.1 Actinomycetota bacterium | reverse complement strand
GACGAGCTGCGTGGCCACGACGCCATCCTGCTCGGCGCCGTGGGCGATCCCCGGGTGGCTCCGGGGGTGCTGGAGCGGGGCTTGTTGCTGGCCCTGCGCTTCGCCCTCGATCTCTACGTCAACGTCCGGCCTTCGCTGGCTCCGCCCGTCGACCTCGTGGTCGTGCGGGAGAACACCGAGGGGGTCTACGCCGGCGAGGGAGGCGTGTTACGCAAGGGGACGCCGCACGAGGTGGCCACCCAGGGTTCGGTCAACACCCGCAGGGGCGTCGAGCGCTGCGTCCGCTTCGCCTTTGCGCTGGCTGCCACCCGAGCCCGCCACCACCTCACGTTGGTGCACAAGACCAACGTGTTGAGCTTCGCGGGCGACCTCTGGCAGCGCACCTTCGACGAGGTGGCGGCTGAGCACCCCGACATCGCCACCGCCTACTGCCACGTCGACGCCGCCTGCATCCACCTGGTCGAGGCGCCCGAGCGCTTCGACGTGGTGGTGACCGACAACCTCTTCGGCGACATCCTGACCGACCTGGCCGGGGCCGTGGCCGGGGGCATCGGCGTGTCCGCCTCGGCCAACCTCAACCCCGCCGGCGGGGGGCCGTCGTTGTTCGAGCCCGTGCACGGCTCGGCCCCCGACCTGGTCGGCACCGGCCGGGCCAACCCAGTGGCCGCAGTGCGCAGCGCAGCCATGATGCTGGAGTTCCTGGGCGAGGTCGACGCCGCCGCCCGCATCGACAAGGCCATCGCCGATCCGGCCGGTCTGAGCGGCTCCACCACCGAGATCGGCGACACCATCGCAGGGAGGGTCTGAGAACGTGCCCATCACCAAGAGCGACAAGATCTGGATGGACGGCCACCTGGTCGACTGGGACGACGCCACCGTCCACGTGCTGACCCACACCCTCCACTACGGCAGCGGGGTCTTCGAGGGCGTCCGGGCCTACGCCACCAGCCAGGGCCCGGCCGTGTTCCGCCTCACCGACCACATCGAGCGACTCTTCGACAGCGCCAAGATCTTCATGATCGACATCCCCTACACCGTCGACGAGCTGGTGGAGGCGACCAAGGAGACGGTGCGGGTCAACGCCCTGGACGCCTGCTACATCCGCCCCCTCGTCTACCTGGGCTACGGGGAGATGGGCCTCAACCCGCTGCCCAGCCCCGTCAACGTCTCCATCGCGGCCTGGCCCTGGGGGGCCTACCTGGGTGAGGACGGCATCAAGAACGGCGTGCGCACCAAGATCTCCAGCTGGCAGCGCCACGACCCCAACGCCATCCCCCCGGCGGCCAAGGGGACGGGGATGTACATCAACTCCTCGCTGGCCAAGGTGGAGGCGCTCAAGGCCGGCTACGACGAGGCCATCATCCTGTCGCCCCAGGGCTACGTGAGCGAGTGCACCGGTGAGAACATCTTCGTGGTGCGCGACGGGCGCATCATCACGCCCCCGGTCACCGCCGGGGCCCTGGAGGGCATCACCCAGTCGTCGGTCATGACCATCGCCGCCGACCTGGGCATCGAGTGCCAGGTCGCCAACCTGCTGCGCAGCGACCTCTACCTGGCCGACGAGGCCTTCCTCACCGGCACGGCCGCCGAGGTGGTGCCCATCCGCTCGGTCGACGACCGCGACCTCGGCGTCCCCGGTGTGATCACCCGTCAGATCCAACAGACCTACTACGCCACCGTGCGGGGCGAGGTCGATCGCTACAAGGACTGGTGCGAGCATGTCGGCTGAGGCGCTCGGCGTCGTGCCCGAGGAGCCCGCTTCCGGCGGCCCCGAGACGGCCGACGTGGTCCCCCTGCACGACCACCCGCTGCCCCGCACCCTGGAGATGCCCGAGTCGGTCGACATCTACGACACCACGCTCCGCGACGGGAGCCAGCAGGAGGGCCTGTCGCTCACCGTCGACGACAAGCTCCGGGTGGCCGAGCAGCTCGACCACCTGGGCGTGGCCTACATCGAAGGGGGCTGGCCCGGGGCCAACCCCAAGGACGAGGAGTTCTTCGCCCGGGCTCCCGCCGAGCTGCGCCTGTCGACGTCGACCTTGGTGGCCTTCGGCTCCACCCGCCGTCCCGGGGCCAAGGCCGGCACCGACGCCACGCTGCGCCAGCTCCTCGAAGCCGGCACCAGCGCGGTGTGCATCGTGGCCAAGGCGTGGGACTACCACGTGACCGAGGCGCTGCGCACCGACCTCGACGAGGCCGTGCGCATGGCCGCCGACTCGGTCGAGTTCCTCCGCCACGCCGGCCTGCGGGTGTTCCTCGACGCCGAGCACTTCTTCGACGGCTACCGGACCAACCCCGAGTTCAGCCTCCGGGTGCTGCGGGCGGCCGAGGAGGCCGGAGCCGAGGCCCTGGTGCTGTGCGACACCAACGGAGGGACCCTGCCCTACGAGGTGGAGCGGGTGCTGGCCGAGGTCATCCCGGCCACCACGGCCGACATCGGCGTGCACTTC
>JALZNY010000371.1 GCA_030857525.1 Actinomycetota bacterium | reverse complement strand
GCCAGCTCCACGTCGCCGGGCGAGGCTTGACCGATGGACGGGAGCTGCAGGGTCAGGTTCCCTGACTGGCTCTCGAAGTCGACCAGGCCTTCGCCGGTGGTGGTCACATCGCCACCGACGCCGAGGCCGCTGACCTTCGTCTCCAGGAACATCCGGGCTCGACCCGACTCGGTGGTGGCTTGGGAGGCCGACGACACGAGGGTCTGGGGGTCGGGCGAGCTGCTGCACGCGGCGAGCAAGGTCGTCAGGGCAAGGACGAGGGGGATGAACCTGCGGACCATGAGGGGCTCCTTGTTCGAAAGTGGGGATGGTGTGCGGCGCAATCGGTAAGTGAAAGTTCTCGGCACTTACGCCCGGCCGCGGTAGCTCTTCTTCGCCCGAGTCCCGAGTCCCCAGTCCCTAGGCAGAGGAGCGCCGTGAGTTGACGTAGGTCGTAGCGTAGGAGAGATGGCAGCAAAGCAGCGATCGTTCTGGTCGAGCATCCCCGGCCTGTTGACCGGTCTCGCCGGAGTGCTCACCGGCGTAGTGGGGCTCCTCGGGCTGGCGTTGAGTCAGGGCTGGATCGGCAATGGAACGCCCGAGGAGGCCGGTTCCGGTAATGGCGAGGACGTGGTCCGCATCTCCGTGGAGCCGCAGGCGCTCGAGTTCAGCGAGCTTTCGGTCCAGGCGTCCAAGACGGTGACCGTCACCAATGACGGAACGGGGCCGATCGCGCTGACCAGCGAGATCGATGGGGAGGACATCGGGGAGTTCAGCGTCGACGACGGTGATTGTGGCGGTGAGCTACCGCCCGGGCGGAGCTGTTCGGTCACCGTGACCTTCGACGCCGGCACTGGGCGCTATGGAGCAACCCTCGTGGTGTCAGCCGAGGATGGCGCGCAGTCCGAGGAGGTGAGCCTGACGGGCACAGCCGCGCTCTGAGGATCCCAGGAATGGCCGGAAGCGAGCAGGGGGAGGTTGGCCCGTACGCGAGAGACCGGAGGTGACGAAATGCCCAAGGACGGCGACAGCGATACTGACCTGCCCTCCACCCTGGAGCGCTCCGACGAGCACGCCCAGCAGACCTGGCAGAAGACGCACGACTCGGCGGTGGAGACCTACGGCGAGGGGGAGCGGGCGCACCGTACGGCCTTCTCCTCGCTGAAGCACAGCTACGAGAAGGTAGGCGACCACTGGGAGCCCAAGGACCACAAGGGCCCGTCGGACGAGCAGGCTGAGCGGGGGGCCGCCGACCCGGTGGCCGACACCCACCAAGGGGTCGACGCCAACGCCAGCAAGGCCCACCTCCAGGAGCTGGCCCAGCGCCTCGACATCGAGGGCCGCTCGTCGATGGACAAGGACGAGCTGGTGGAGGCCATCGACAAGGCCAACCAGCGAGCGACAGCCCGGGCCCGTAAGTCATGAGCACGGCCACGGTCGAGTCAGGGCCTACCGAAAAGCTCAGGGCCCACCTGGCCGAGGAGCAGGCGGCCTACGCCCACGGTGAGGATCGGCCCCTCGCCTCCTTTGGCGCCGTCATCGCCATCTACAGCGCCGTCGTAGGGGCGTTGGCATTCGTCGTGCGCCGTTCGGGTCGGCCTTTGCCAGCCAAGGTCGGCATCGGCGACGTTGCTCTGATCTCCGTGGCCACGCACAAGCTGAGCCGTCTGTTCTCCAAGGATCCGATCACGAGCCCACTGCGGGCACCCTTCACACGGTTCGAGGGCACGTCGGGCGAAGCGGAGCTGGCCGAGGAGGTGCGGGGCAAGGGAGCGCGCAGAGCCATGGGGGAGCTGCTCACCTGCCCGTTCTGCGTCAGCCAGTGGGTTGCCACCGGTCTTGTGTTCGGCCTGGTGCTCGCCCCCCGAGCCACCCGTCTGTTCGCCACGTTGTTCACGAGCCTGACTGCGGCCGACCTTCTCCAGTTCGGCTACGACAAGGTGCAACAGGAGGTCACCGGGTAGCGAGGCCTTGCTCCTACTCGGCTGAGCCGGTCTCGATGCGGATCGCCTCGGGAAGCTGGGGTGGGGTCGTACCATGTGGGCGTGCCTGGATCCGACGACACTGAGGGCGAGGGCGCTGGCAAGCCTCGCTGGACGGCACACTGGGCACAGCTGTTCGACGAGGTGGTGACCTCGGGCCTGTGCACGGGGTGCTCGGGGTGCGTGGTGGCCTGCCCCTTCGACGTGCTCGGCTACAACGACGCTGACGGCGTCTACAAGCCCTTCCACCTCGAGGAGGAGGGCGGTCCCGGCGGTTGCGGGCACGGCGAGCGGGGGTGCACGTCCTGCACCCGAGCCTGCCCTCGCTTTCGCACCTGGGAGACCGAGATCGATTCGCACCTCTTCGAGCGGGTGCGCCGCCCTGAGGAGGTCGACGGTATCTCCAAGGACATCATCCTGGCCCGGGCCAGCGACGACTACGTGCACGAGCTGGGCCAGGACGGTGGCCTGGTGTCGGCCCTGCTCATCTGG
>JALZNY010000370.1 GCA_030857525.1 Actinomycetota bacterium | reverse complement strand
GGCCACGGCGAGACGACGCGAGTACCCCGTCACCCGGAGCCGCTTGAACGACGACTGGTCCCACGCCCCCATGAACCCGGCCAGGCCGCCATCGGACCACCGGGCCACGGAGTACGACGACAGATCCAGGGCGGGAGCGGCGTCGATCCAGGCCGCCAACGACGTGGCCGTGAAGGTGTGGGCGAACTGGTGCATCGGCGCCAGCCGGGCCCAGAGCTCGGCCATCTCCTCCAGATCCGCGGCCTGGGCCGGCCGCACCGTCACGCCCGCGCCCGAGGGCCTCCGGTGCCAGAGCAGGCTGACGCTCTGCGTCTGGAACGTGGCCACCACCTCGGCCCCGGGAAGACCGCGTGGACCGGCCATGCGCCGCTGCACCGATCGGTTGCCGGCGAGGACGGTGAAGAAGAGGAGCACGTCGGGCCCGCTCATCTCGATGCAGACGTCACGGGCCCACCGGGTGAGCGCGTCGGCGATGTCGCCTCCTCGGAAGTCGGGGTGGACCTTGAGGTCGCTCACGTACATCGACGTCGCCGGCCGGCCGTCGAGGTACACCGTGCGCTGGGCCACGGCGATGCAGCCGACCGGGTCGGCCTGAGGACCCTCGACGACGCCCACGCGCCACCGCTCCCCTTCGAGGCGGTTGAGGACGAAGAAGTCGGGGGCCCGGTCCACGGCGAGGCCGATGTCGCCCTCCATGGGACAGGCCACGGAGAGGCGGACCAGGGCCTCGTTGTCGGCGTCGACCGCGTCTCGCACTACGGCCTCGGCGGGCGACTTCATCCTGTCTCGGCCTTGATCCGACAGACGGCGATGCGTCGTTGCACCGCGCTGCGGTCCCGGCGGATCAGGTCCTCCCCCCAGGCCCGGTCCTCGACGACCGCGCTCTGCCACCGCTCCGGCACCTCGGTCCAGCCCACGAAGTTGCGGAACACCAGGCGAGCGCCGGGCACGGCCGTGCGCACCACCTCGGCGAAGAGCTCGTCGACCTGGGCGGGCGTGAACCACTCGCAGATGTTGGAGACGGCGAAGCCGTGCACGCTCTCGTCGCTGCGGGTGCGGAGGTAGTCGGTGTAGCCGCCGTCCACGAGCGTGAGGCAGTCGAGCGACGAGGAGACCACGTCCCAGGTGCCGGGGTCGAGGTAGGGCGGAAGCCCGCCGGGAACGCCGACGGGGTACGAGCCGGCGAACATGTGGTGGACGAAGTAGTTCGACGAGATGGGCACCTCGGTCAAGGCGCGCTCGGCCAAGGCCTCGAAGTGGCGGGCGAAGCTGGGGTTCTGCACGTGCTCGAAGAAGGCCGGGTGGTAGGCCTTGCGGAACACCGCTCGGTTCAACAGCAGGCTGAACATGTGGTGCCAGCGACGGGTGTCCCACTCCCGCCGGAAGAATACCCGCTGATCGGCGAGGGTCGGGCACGAGAGCATCCGATCGATGCGCTCGGGCGGGTGGATGCCGAGGCGGATCGCGCCCACGACGAGGCCGATGAAGCGTTCGGTGACGCCAGCGCCCAGCACGCCGGAGCCCAGGTTACCCCGGTGCCCGTCCCACCAGCTGCGAGCCGACGTCGAGAGCCGGGCCCCCAAGAGGTCGTCGAAGCGAGTCAGGCGGTCGGGTCCGGGCATGGCCGCCCCCCCCAGGAAGGCCAGCGCCTGGTCGGGCTCGAGGTGGGCGACAGCGGCCGCCTTCAGCTCGACGAGGTGGTTCTGGACGCGGTTGAGGTCGACGGCGACCACCTCACCGGCGCCGGCGGCCACGAGCGACAGCGCGGTGCAGCCCCCCGAGGCGACCACCACCAGCGTGCGTCCGGGGGCCGGTTCCAGCGCCTCGATCTCGAGGACGGGGTCCTCTCGCACCTGGGCGAAGTACAAGCGGTCGTCGCGAGCGCCGTCGAGGGCCAGGCGTCGGAGCGGCTCGACCACGGTTCCCTTGTACCACAGCGCTCCTCCACTCGTGATGCTCCTCCACTCGTGATGCTCCTACACTCTTGACGTGGGAGCCGCCACTCCGAACGTGGCCGGCCACCCCACTGCGCCTTCGACCTCCCTCGACGTGGTCGGTGCATGGCTCCACCGCGGTGACGCACCGGCGGGCGCACGTCTGGCCGTCGCCACCCGGGTGGGCCAGAGGTGGAGCGAGCTCACCTACGGCGACCTCGACCTGCGCTCGGCTGCGCTGGCTGCCGAGCTGGCCTCCGCCGGGGTGGAACCGGGCGACCGGGTGGCGCTGCTGGCCGGGTCGAGCGGTGACTGGGTAGCGGCCTTCCTGGGCATCCTGCGCCGGGGCGCCACCGCCGTTCCCCTCGACACCAAGCTCACCGTCGAGGAGCTGGTCGGGCTCCGGCAGCGCTCCGATCTCACCGCTGCCGTGGTCGGCTCCGCTCTGGCCGAGCGCTGGACCGAGTCCACCTTGCAGGGCGACGGCCTCCGGGTGCCGGTGCTCGACCCCGCCCAGGTG
>JALZNY010000369.1 GCA_030857525.1 Actinomycetota bacterium | reverse complement strand
GGGCGAGCGGATGCCCACCAATGCGGTGGCCGCCCGAGCCACGCGCACCCTGACCGGCGTGGAGGTGGGCACCCTGTTGGGCTGGATGTCGACCCGGGTGCTCGGGCAGTACGACCTGCTCGTGATCGACGACGAGACCGCCTCCGAGCAGGACATCGTCTACTACGTCGGGCCCAACGTGTTGGCCCTGGAGAAGCGCTTCGCCTTCCCCCCCCGGGAGTTCCGCCTGTGGCTGGCCCTCCACGAGGTCACCCACCGGGCCCAGTTCACGGGCATCCCCTGGCTGCGGGGCCACTTCCTGTCGCTGGTCGACGCCAGCCTGGGCAGCATCGAGCCCGACCCCAAGCGCTTCCTGGCCGCCCTGCGCCGGGCCGCCGACGAGATCCGGGCCGGGCGCAACCCCCTCGACGAGGGCGGCCTGGTGGCCCTCCTGGCCACCCCCGACCAGCAGGAGGTCCTGGGCCGGATCGGGGGCATGATGAGCCTGCTGGAGGGCCATGGCGACATCACCATGGACCGGGCCGGCGCTGACCGCATCCCCTCCGCCGAGCGCTTCGCCCGAGTGCTGCGAGAGCGCCGGGCCCAGACCTCGGGCGTGGCCAAGCTGGTGCAGAAGCTGGTCGGCCTGGAGGCCAAGCTCAAGCAGTACGAGCAGGGTGAGCGCTTCATCGAAGCGGTCGAAGCAGAGGGTGGCCCCGAGTACCTGAACCGGGCCTGGGAAGGGTCCGAGATGCTGCCCACCCTGGCCGAGATCCGCGAGCCGGCGACGTGGATGCGCCGGGTGGGTGAACCCGTGTCCGCGGGAGCGTGCTGAGATAGCTGAGGTAGACGTGGCCAACTCGGCGAGCCGGGCAGCATCGACGGCTCGTCTGGTGGCCGAGCTGCTGGCCCGCTGCCGCTTCCCGCCGGCGGGCACGGAGGTGACCGCCGCGGTGTCGGGCGGTGCCGATTCGAGTGCGCTGCTGGCGCTGGCCGTCGAGGCGGGCTGTGCCGTCACCGCTGTCCACGTCGACCATGCCCTGCGCCCCGGGTCGGACCGGGAGGCCGACGTGGTGGCCGCCCTGACCAAGCGCCTCGGGGCCCGCTTCATCGCCCGCCGGGCGGTGGTGGCGCCCGGCCCCAACCTCGAAGCCCGGGCCCGGGCCGCCCGCCGGGCGGTCCTGCCCGAAGGGGCCATGACCGGCCACACCGCCGACGACCAGGCCGAGACGGTCGTGCTCAACCTCTTGAGGGGGGCGGGTCTCGACGGGCTGGCCGGCATCCGCCCCGGTCCGACCAAGCCACTGCTCGGCCTACGGCGGGCCGAGACGGTCGCGCTGTGCGCGAGCCGCGGCATCGAGGCCCTCGACGACCCCACCAACGCCGACCTGGGTCTGCGCCGCAACCGGGTCCGCCACGAGGTGCTGCCGCTGCTCGACCGGGTGGCCGAGCGCGACGTGGCCGCCGTGATCGCCCGCAGCGCCGCCCTGCTGCATGACGACGCCCGCCTGCTGGACGAGCTGGCCGCCGGCCTCGATCCGACGGACGCGTCGGCGCTGGTGGGTGCCCCCGTTCCCCTCGCCCGCCGGGCCCTGCGCCGCTGGCTGAGCACCGAGATGCCACCCCACCCGCCCGACGGAGCCACCGTGGAGCGGGTGCTGGCGGTGGCCCAAGGCGTCTGGCGGGCCACCGAGGTGGGCGCCGGGTGGCGGGTGGCGCGCCGTGCGGGGTGGCTCCGTTTGGAGCCGAGCCCGAGCGGCGAGCGATAGTGGCGGCCGTGTCCCGGCGCCCCCCTCCGCCCCACGACGCCGACCCTCGTCTCGGGGAGCTGGTGGTGAGCCAGCAGGAGCTGGGGGACAAGGTGGCCGAGCTGGGCCGGCGCATCACCGCCGACTACGCCGACCGGCCCCCCCTGCTGGTGGGCGTGCTCAAGGGCGCCTTCATGTTCATGTCGGACCTGTCGCGCGCCATCGACCTCCCCGTGGAGTTCGACTTCATGGCCGTCGCCTCCTACGGCAGCACGACGCGCACCAGTGGCGTGGTCCGCATCGTCAAGGACCTCGAGCTGGACCTCTCCGGGCGCCACGTGCTGTTGGTGGAGGACATCGTCGACAGCGGCCTCACCCTGTCGTACCTGCGCCGCACCCTGGCGGCCCGAGAACCGGCCAGCCTGGCCGTGTGCTCGCTGTTGGTGCGCGACCACTACGAGGCCGACGACCTCGAGGTGGCCTACGTGGGCTTTCGCATCCCCGACGACTTCGTCGTGGGCTACGGCCTCGACATCGGCGAGCGCTACCGCAACCTGCCCTTCGTGTGCACCTTCGCCGACCCGGGGGTGGATCCTCAGGGCAGGACGGGCACGGCAACTACCTAGCGAGGCACTAGTTCCACTCGCTGGCGGAGGGCGGCGTGATCACCGCCCTCCGCCGAGGTCGTTCAGCGTCGCATCGCCAGTCCGAGAAGGATCCCGGCGACGAAACC
>JALZNY010000368.1 GCA_030857525.1 Actinomycetota bacterium | reverse complement strand
GCACCAGCATGAGCATGGAGAAGGCGAAGAGGTTGAGATAGACGAAGAAGGTGTGGAAGCGGGGATCGCCATGCATGTAGCCGATGGAGTAGAGGTGGATCAGCGACCCCACCCCGGTGACGAAGAGCACCATGGTGATCGACAGCGGGTCGACCAGGAAGCCCATGTCGACCGACAGCCCGCCCACCGGGAGCCACTCGAAGAGGGTGAAGACGAACTGGCGCTCCTCCTCCTCCCGCCCGAGGAGGCCGGCGAAGGTGATCAGCCCGACCAGGAACGAGCCGGCCACCATGAGGGTGGCCAGCCAGCCCGCCGCCGGCTCGCCCAGCTTGCGACCCCACACCAACAAGATGAGGAACCCCAGCAGCGGCAGCGCAGGGATCAACCAGACGGCGCTCAACATGGCGGGCCGACCCTACCGCAGCACCTCACGCCGGCCCCGGCCTTCGACGGCAGCGGGATCAGCCTCGGAGCAGGGAGACGTCGTCGGCGGTGGCGTTGGGCCGGCGGCGCAGGATGGCCACGATGATGCCGAGGCCCACGACCACCTCGGCGGCCGCCACCACCAGCACGAAGAACACCACGACCTGGCCGGCCACGTCGTTGAGCACGTTGGAGAAGGTGACGAAGGTCAGGTTCACAGCGTTGAGCATCAGCTCTATGCACATGAACATCACCAACGGGTTGCGCCGGATCAGCAACCCGCAGGCCCCGATGGTGAACAGCATGGCGGAGAGCACCAGGTACCAGGTCTCGTCGACGACCATCTAGGCCAGCTCCGACTCGGTCTCGGTGGGGCGATCCACGCCCAACTCGTCGCCGGCCGCCTCGTCGTCCGCCGTGACGGGGCGGGGGCGGCGGGCCATCACGACGGCGCCGACCACGGCGATGACCAGCAGCACCGAGGTGACCTCGAAGGCGAAGAGGTAGTCGGTGAAAAGGACCTCGGCCAGCACGGCGATGTTGGAGCGTCCCGAGTCGAGCGGCAGGGTGACCGTTTCGGCCCCGGTGCTGACCTGCACTGCCCGCACGGCGAGGGTGGCCAGCAGGCCGAGCGAGGCCACGGCCACCACGCCGGCGGCCGGGCGCTGGCCGGCCAGCGGCTCGGTGGAGAGGTTCTCGGCGGTGTCCACGCCGAGCAGCATGATCACGAACAGGAACAGCACCACGATGGCCCCGGCGTAGACGATCACCTGGACCGCAGCCAGAAAGTGGGCCCCTTGGGCCACGAAGAGCACGGCCACGCCGAACAGGGTCATGACCAGCATGAGGGCCGAGTGCACCGGGTTGCGGGAGAAGATGACGCCCAGTGCCCCCACCAGGATGACCACGGCGGCCACCAGGAACACCACCGTGTCGACGATCACCCTCCCTCTCCCCCGCCGTCGAGCTTGCCCGCCTGCGCCTCGACATCGGTCGGCGGCGTGAGGTCGAGGTCGCTCGACTGGCCGGCCTCGGGGGCTCGTACCCCGTAACCCAGCTCACCCGACCACGACACCCGTCCCTCGTAGGCGGCGCTGCCGTTGGGCGAGGTGGCTCGCATCCACGCCGAGGTGTGCTCGTCGTCGCCGTCGCGCCAGTCCTCCCAGGGAAGGTTCTGGGGACGTCCATCGTCACCCACGAGGAGCTCGGAGCGGGTGTAGATGGCGTCGGAGCGGTTGGTGAAGGAGAACTCGAACAGCTTCGACTCGGTGATGGCCTCGGTCGGACAGGCCTCCACGCACAGGTCGCAGTGGATGCAGCGCAGGTAGTTGATCTCGTAGATGAAGCCCCAGCGCTCCCCGGGCGAAACCGGCTCCTCGGGCGGGTTGTCGGCCCCCCGGACGTAGATGCACCGGGCCGGGCAGACGCCGGCGCACAGCTCGCAGCCGATGCACTTCTCCATGCCGTCCTCGTAGCGGCCGAGGACGTGGCGACCGTGCAGGCGCACCGGCTTGGGCCGCTTCTCCTGGGGATACTCCGAGGTGATCCGCTCGGCGAAGATCTGCTTGAGGGTGACCCAGAAGCCGTCGACGTAGCCCATCAGCCCATCCTGTCGCTCAGGTCGGGCGACACCGTCGACAGCTCCCCGAAGCTGTCCGTCTGACTACGCGCCTTCGCCACCCGCATGGCCCCGACGAGGGCGGCCCAGGCGATCACACCCACCGAGACGGCCCCGACCAGGGTGACCAGGCGGCCCCAACCGGCGTCGACGCCGATGCTGATGGCCCCGACCACGAGCAGCCACCCCAGCGACAGCGGGATGAGGCGCTTCCAACCCAGGTCCATGAGCTGGTCGTAGCGGTAGCGAGGCAGGGTGGCCCGCAGCCACACGAAGGTGAACAGGAACACCAGCAACTTGAGCGTGAACCACAGCGTGCCCCAGATGAGGGGCGGGCCGAAGAGCACGGGTCCTGCCGGGCCCCCCAGGAACAGGGTGACGATGATGGCCGACATGGTGATCGTGTTCATGAACTCGGCCAG
>JALZNY010000367.1 GCA_030857525.1 Actinomycetota bacterium | reverse complement strand
GGCGAGCACCTCCACGTCGTCGGGGGTGACGCTCGGGAGCTCCCCGGGGTCCTGGTAGGCGGGGGCGTAGTCGAAGACGTCGATCCACGCTCCCAGGCCTTGGTAGACGCCCGCGTCGCGCACCGCAGGTGGGGCCGTGGTGGTGGGAGCGGGGCGCCCCCGGACCAGGCCGCCCCCGTCGATCTCACCGGTGGTGCAGCCGCCAGTCGCCAGGGCGACGACGATCAGGAGGATTAGCAGCGTGCGGGGGGGCACCTGGGCAACCGTAGGGCCAAGGTCCCCGTACCATGTGGCCGTGTCCCGCTTACGGCCGGTTCCGCGGCACCACCCTCGGCGCCGCCTCCTGGGCCGGGTCGCGCTGAGCCTGGTCGTGGCCAACCTGGGCGTGCAGAGCTTCGGGGCGATGGTGGTCGAGCCCGTCCAGCCCCCGCTGGCGCTGCACCGGGCCGAGGCGGTCGTGGTCCCCCCACCCGCCCCCGACCCGCCGGCGCCCGAACCTACGCCGCCCCCGTCCGTCCCCGCCGGTCCCACCGACACCGTGATCGGCCGCCTCGAGATCCCGGCCCTGGGCCTCGACGTCGCTCTGCACCAGGGCATCGAGCTGCGGGTGATCGACCGTGGACCCAGCCACTGGCCCGGCACGGCTCTGCCCGGCCAGCCCGGCAACGTGGTGGTTGCCGGGCACCGGGTGACCAACACCAAGCCGTTCCGCTACATCGACACGCTCGAGGTGGGCGACGAGGCCACCTTCACCGTCGACGGGGTGCGTTCGGTCTACCGGGTCACAGGCCATGAGGTGGTCGACGACCAGGCCATGTGGATCACGGACCAGACGGCGCAACCCACAGCCACACTGTTCGCCTGCCACCCACCCGGGTCGGCGAAGTTCCGCTGGGTCACCCGCCTCGCCCTGGCCGGTCCTCCCACCCCGGTCTAGAGGCCCCGCCTACCTAGCCCACCTCGGTGAAGAAGGTGCGGGCCACCGGTGCGGCCACCGAGCCCCCGAAGCCGGCGTCCTCCACCAGCACGGCCACGGCCAGATCGCCCCGGAAGCCGATGAACCAGGCGTGGGTGCGGGGCGGGCGGGCCGAGCCGAACTCGGCGGTGCCGGTCTTGCCGGCGACGGGCTCGCCGGGCACGGCGGCGGCGGTGGCGGTGCCCTGTCGGACTACGAGGAACATGAGCTGGCGCAGGGTCTCGGCCACGCCCGGATCGAGCGCACGCCCCGGCGGCACCGCCTCGGGCACCGTCAGCTGGGGCGGGTGCCAGGTGCCCGAGGCCACCGCGGCGGCGATGGAGGCCATCTGCAGCGGGCTGGCGGTGACCCGACCCTGCCCGATGGCCGCGGCCGCCTTCTCCACGGGACTCGAAGGCTCGGGGAAGCTTCCGGCCGCGGCGGGAACGGGGAGATCCGGGGCCTGGTTGAAGCCGTAGGTCTCGGCCGCGGCGACCAGGTCGGCCCCGTCGAGCTCGTCGGCGAGCTGTACGAAGGCGGTGTTGCAGCTCCGGAAGAAGGCAGTCTCGAAGGGGATGTCGCCCAGCGCCTCGCCTCCGGCGTTGGAGAAGCGGAACCCGGCGATCGACGCCGAGGCCGGGCAGGAGGCCGGCGACTCGGGGGTCGTCCCCGCCCCCAACAAAGCCGTCGTGGTCACCACCTTGAAGGTCGATCCGGGCGGGTACTCGCCCACCAGGGCCCGGTTGAAGCCGATGGTGGGCCGGCTGGCCACCGCCCTGACCTCCCCGGTCGGCGCGTCGATGGCCACCAGGGCAGCGGGCTTGGACAGCCTGCTCAGCGCCTCCTCCGCCGCGGCCTGTACCTCGGGATCGACCGTCGTGCGCACCGCTTCGGGTGCCTCGCCCTCGAAGACGTGCAACACCTCGACCAGGTCACCGTCGCCGGCATCGACCACGTTCACCGACCCCGACGGCCGGCCCGCCAGCTGGGCCTCGAAGGCTGCCTGCAGCCCGCTGGTCCCCACGTCGTCACCGGGCAGTGACCCGGTGCCGGGCTCGCTGGTCGCTCCCTCATCGAGGGGGCCCACGCGGCCGAGGAGCTGGGCCGCCAGGGCCGGCAGCGCGGGCGCCTCCTCACCGGTGAGGGGGGCTCCGTCGACGTCGAGCAGGGGCGCTCGCTCCTGGAGCTCGCGCTCCGTAGCCAGGGCCAGGCCGGGAGCGAGGCGGGGATGCACGGTGGCCGGCGACCACGCCACGGCCCAACGGGGTTCGTCGGCCTGCACCGGCTCCAGGGGGACAGCGCCGGCGCTGCGCTCGGGATCGGCGGTCTCGGCGGGATCGGCTCCGCGCTCCACCACCGGGGCGGCCTCGAGCGCCGTGGGGGTGGGCACGGCGAGGGCGAGGTCGAGCCGTCCTTGGTAGTCCCAGGTGCCGAGGCCGGCGAGGTCGAGGCTGGCGGCGAAGGGGACGATGGCGCGCTCGCCCGCCACCTCGGGTTCGCCCGCCAGGAT
>JALZNY010000366.1 GCA_030857525.1 Actinomycetota bacterium | reverse complement strand
AGACCGGAGCGAAGGGCTCGGACCGTCGCCGGGCGAGGACCTTGGAAACAGCGGCCCCCACCCCGGCGACCAGGGCCAGCTTGAAGGCGTATCGGAACAGGTGTCGCAACATCAGCCTGACCCTACCCCCGCACGGACCAGATACGGGGTTGACGGATGGCTCCGATCCTGGTTCCCTGGGCAGGGCATGTCGCTCCAGCTCCGCTCCTGCATCCTCCTGCTTACTTGAGGCGGGCACCACCACGGTGCTCGCCTTGACCTCCTGTGCCTGTCGGCCAGGAGGTTTTCTTTTCCCCCTGCACCACCCCCCGCTCCGATTCCTCCAGAAAGGCAACCGACATGGCCGACCGGGTCATCATCTTCGACACCACCCTGCGTGACGGCGAGCAGTCGCCGGGCATCTCCCTCGACGCCGGCGAGAAGCTGGAGATCGCCGAGCAGCTCGCCCGCCTGGGTGTCGACGTGCTCGAGGCCGGCTTCCCCGTGGCCAGCCGGGGCGACTTCGAGGCCGTCCAGGCCATCGCCCGCTCGGTAGAGGGCCCCGTCATCTGTGGCTTGTCCCGCACCCACCTGGGTGACGTGGATCGTTGCTGGGAGGCCGTCAGGGCCGCCGCTCGTGCCCGCATCCACGTGTTCATCTCGACGAGCCCCAGCCACATGCAGCACATGTTGAAGATGGACGAGGCCCAAGTGCTGGCCGAGACCCGGGCCGGGGTGAGCCGGGCCCGGACCCACACCGACGACGTGGAGTTCAGCCCCCAGGACGCCACCCGCACCCCGCTCGACTTCATGATCGAGGTGCTCCAGGCCGCCGTCGAGTCAGGCGCCACCACCCTGAACATCCCCGACACCGTCGGCTACGGCATCCCGTGGGATTTTGGTGCGCTCATCCAATACGTGCGCCGGGAGGTCAAGGGCGACTACGTCACCTCCACCCACTGCCACAACGACCTGGGGCTGGCCACGGCCAACTCCTTGGCCGGCATCCAGGCCGGCGCTCGCCAGGTCGAGGTGTGCGTCAACGGGCTGGGGGAGCGAGCCGGCAACGCCGCCCTGGAGGAGGTCGTCATGGCCCTGCGTATCCGCCCCGACCAGTTCCCCGGGATCGAGGTCGGCATCAAGACCGAGGAGCTGTCGCGCGCCAGCCGCATGGTCGCTCGCCTCACCGGCTACCCCGTGCAGTACAACAAGGCGGTGGTGGGCCGCAACGCCTTTGCCCACGAGTCGGGCATCCATCAGCACGGGGTGCTGGCCGATAGCGGTACCTACGAGATCATCGACGCCGCCGCCGTGGGCCAGACCGGTCGCCAGATCGTGCTGGGCAAGCACTCGGGCCGCCACGCCTTCGCCGAGACGCTGGAGCGCATGGGCCTGCGCATCCAGGGCGACGCCCTCAACGCCGCCTTCCAGCGCTTCAAAGAGCTGGCCGACCGCAAGGTGACCCTCACCGACGCCGACCTGGAGGCCATCGTGGCCGAGGAGCTGGGTGGACACGTCGATGACGGCTTCGAGCTGGAGTCCCTCGACGTGCGGGGCGGCACGGTAGGCACCCCGCTGGCCGCGGTGGTGCTGGTGCACGACGGTCGCAAGCTCGAGGCCAGTGCCGAGGGCGACGGCATGATCGACGCCGCCTGTAAGGCCATCAAGGCCGCCACCGGGATCGACGGCGCCCTCACCGACTTCAACGTCTCCTCCGTCACCGGCGGTGTGGACGCCCTCGGCGATGTCATCGTCCAGTTCGAGTCCGAGGGCATCAAGGTGTCGGGCCGGGGCCTGTCGACCGACGTGGTGGAGGCATCGGCCCGGGCCTTCCTCTCGGCGGTCAACAAGGTGGTCCGGGTGCGCCAGCGCCAGGAGCAGGTCCGCCAGCCCGAGGTCACCCCATGACCAGCGTTAACCTGTGGTGAGCACCACCTCGCAGCGCAGGCCCGGGGAGCCGGACATCGCCAGCCTGGATGGCGGCGACGGTCAGTGCGACGCTCGGTCCCGTCGCAGCACATCCGCCGAGGAGGCGCGGGTGTACCCGTCGGCATCATCATCGGCCATGCGACGTTCCACCTCGGCCACCACCTCCGCGGGAGTCCGGCGCCGTGCAGCCCGGGTGAGCTCGGCCAGCAGGAACTCCTGCAGGCTCATACCCGCCTCGGCCGCTCTCCGTCGGAATGTGCGGTGGACCTCATCGGGAACGTCACGGACCTGGATGGTCGCCATAGCGCGGGAATAACGCTTCTAGCGCTGTAACAGCGCAGACGCTTAGCAGTCGGCTCGGACCCGTGTCTCATGCGCGTCTCGTGTGCGCCAGCCCCGAAAAACGGAGCTGAGACACACGAGACGTCGAGCGGATCAGGAGGTGGGTGACCTCGAGACGGCCGGCAGCCATACCGGGCGGCGGGCTTCGTAGGTGGTGATGGCGTCGGCGTGGCGGAGAGTGAGGTCGACGTCATCGAGGCCGTCGAGGAGGCGTTGG
>JALZNY010000365.1 GCA_030857525.1 Actinomycetota bacterium | reverse complement strand
GGGGCACCCAGTAACCGTCGAAGCCCTCGAAGGTGGTGAGCTCGATCTCCGAGAGCCACTTGGTGGCCGACACGTAGCCGAACAGGCCGGGCACCACCAGGCGGGCCGGAAAGCCATGGTTGCTTGGGAGGGGCTCACCGTTCATGGCCAGCGCCACCAGGGGTTCACGCCCATCGAGCGCCACCTCGGTGGGAAACCCGCCGGTCCAACCGTCGACAGAACGTCCCACGATCTGGGTGGCGCCCGGTTGCACCCCAGCCCGCTCGAGGAGGTCGCGCAGGCGCACGCCCTGCCAGCGGGCGTTGCCCACCAGATCGCCACCCACCTCGTTGGACACGCAGGCCAGGGTGATGTCGGCCTCCACTTGGGGCAGGGCCGCCAGCTCGTCGAAGGTCAGCTCGAAGGGACGATCGACCATCCCGCCCACCCGCAGGCGCCACGTCTCCAGGTCGACCCGGGGCACCACCAGAGCGGTGTCGATGCGGAAGAACTCGGCGTTGGGGGTGAACAACGGCGACAGCCCCTCCACCTCGAGGGAGGTGGCGGAGACCGGCGTAGCCAGGGGCGCCGAGGCGGGTGCCAGGGTCACCTCGCTCGGTCGGGTGCCTCCGGCCAACCAGCGAGCCGCACCCCGTCCGGCCAGACCGGCCACGGCTGCCACCCCGGCGGTGGTGGCGGCCAGACGAAGGAAGCCTCGACGCCCCACCTCGGAGGGATCGGTGGGCGACGCCAGGCCCGCTGAGCCGCTGCCCTCGGCCGTCAGGTCAGCCGTATCACCCGCCTGGCCGGCCGCTTCCCCGGCCGTCGCCGCCAGCCGGCGGTGTAACACGAACAGACCGGCACCGGCACCGGCGACCGCGGCCAGGGTGGCCAGCGCCGGAGCGCCTCCCGGCCGGGAGGAAACGGCGGCGACCCCGAGGGCGGCGAAGAGGACGAAGCCGGCCACCGCCACCTGGAAGCGGCGGGCGGCGGCGACCCCGAGGGCGGCGCCGAGCACCAGGGCGACCGCGACGATCCCGACCACCAGGACAACCTTGTCGGCGGTGCCGAAGAGCCCGATGGCGGCGTCCTCCACCGCCGGGGGCACCCGCTCGATCACCTCTTGGCCCACGGCCAGCACCAGCGAGGCTCCCGCGCCCCCCAGCAGGGCCACGACCTCGCCCGTGGCCAGGGCGGCCATCGCGGCCACGACACCCGCCCGAGCAGCGTGTCCTCGGCGGGAACGGGGATCGACCATCGCCGAGATCTTCGGCGCCGATCCCCTACTGGACGTCGAAGGAGACCGGCATGGAGGCGCCCTGGCCGGATTCGATGACCACCACGCCACCGCTCCAGGCGCCCCGCATCCCGAAGTCGACGGCCATCTCGTAGCGACCGTCACCCATCTCCTCGGCCTGCTTGCTGACGCCGGCGTGGGACATCTCAGACATGTCGGCGCTCAGGCACACGGTGGCGCCCGACACCGGGGCGCCGTCGCGCTGGACCACCACCTCGAAGGTGGTGCCCTGGGGGATCGGGGGGTCGGGCTCGGTGGCCACCGTCACCTCGTAGCCGGCTTCGGCGGCAGGTACGACGGAGTCGACCTGGCAGGGGTTGCCCCCGTCGTCGGACGCTCCGGACGTGGGCTCGGACTCAGTGGTCGAGCTGGTCCCACCGGAAGCCACGTCGGTCGTCGGGCCGGTCTGGTCGTCGTCACCTCCCCCGGTGAGGAGGAAGGCCGCCCCGAAGGCCACCACGGCGATCACGGCCACGACGGCGATGCGTCCGGAGTTGCTCACGTTGAATTCTCCTGTCCTCGGGGCTGGATCACTGGGTCTGGTCGCGCTGGTAGGCGTTGTCGTAGCCCTGGTAGGTCACGAAGTTCATCAAGCCGCCGGGCTCGATCACGGCGTCGTTGGTGACGTGGTGGAGGATGTGGCAGTGGAACATCCAGTCACCGGGGTCGTCGGCCACGAACTCGAAGTCGTAGCGCTCCCCTGAGCCCACCAACACGGTGTCGGCCTCGTAGGGCTGGGGCAGGGGGGCGCCGTCCTTGGCCACCACCGTCATGCGCTTGCCGTGCAGGTGCATGGGATGGGCCTGGTAGCCGGCGTTGATGATGCGCACCCGGACCCGGTCGCCTTCGGCCACCTCCATGTTGGGCGTGGCCGGGAACGACTTACCGTTGATGGTGAACCAGTTGTACTCGGCGTTGTTGTGGCCGGCGTGGGTCACGCCCTCCCAGCCGTTGCGGCCCTCGGGCAGGCGGATCCACTCGTCAAGGAGCTGCACGAACTCCTTGTCGTACGCAGGCTCATCGGCGCCCTTGATGACGAACGCTCCCGAGAGACCCATGTCGAGCTGGCGGGCCGAGTCGAGGTGGGAGTGGTACCAGAAGGTGCCCGAGGGCTTGGCCTCGAACTCATAGACGAAGCTCTCCCCGGGCTCGATGGGGTCCTGGGTCACGCCGGGGATGCCGTCCATCTCGTTGGGCACGG
>JALZNY010000364.1 GCA_030857525.1 Actinomycetota bacterium | reverse complement strand
CCTTGACGCTCACGATCTGGCCGGAAGGGGTCTTGCTCAGCACCGCCTCGTTCAGCGCCGGGTACGAGGTGCGGGCCCGGACGTCGTGGGCGCCACCGCCCACCTCGACCCGCAGGCGCATCCGCTCCTGGATCTCGTGCTCGCCGGCGAAGAAGCGCTCCAACGCGGCGTGCAGGTCGTGGGCCTCGACCTCGGCCAGGTAGCCCAGATGGCCGAGGTTGACCCCGACGACCGGCACCTGATCGTCGGCCACGAGGTCGACGGTGCGCAACATGGTGCCGTCGCCCCCGAGGCTCACGGCCAGGTCCAAGTCGGTGGTCAGCCCGTCGTCGTCGCAGGCCAGCTCGGCCAGACCGGCGTGGACGGCATCGGCCTCGGGCAGGCGCACCGAGTGGCCCCGCTCGCCGAGCCAGGCTGCCGCTGAGCGCGCCGCCTCCACGGCCTGCGCCCGCCGGTGGTGGAGGAGAAGGGCGACAGCGGCCATCAGGATCCGTGGCTGCGCTGCGCCTCGGCCACCACCTCGTCGAGGGCACGGCCGACCTCGATCGGCCTGTCGAGCAGTGCCGCCGATGCCTCCGAGTCCGGCGCGGCCAGGTGGACGAAGAACTCGACGTTGCCGTCGGCTCCGGTCAGGGGCGAGACCATGAAGCCCATGATGATCGCCCCCTCGGCCTCCATCGCCGCCGCCACCCGATCGAGCACCTGGCGCCACACGACCGGGTCGCGCACCACCCCACGCCCCCGGCTCACCTCCGGTCGACCCGCCTCGAACTGGGGCTTGACCAGCACGACCACGGGTGCTCCGGGGACGGCCAGGCAGAGCAGGGCGGGCAGCACCGTGCGCAGCGAGATGAACGACAGATCGGCCACCACCACCTCGGCGGCGCCCCCGACGTCGCCGGCGTCGATCGAGCGGATGTCGGTACGCTCCCGCACGACCACGCGGTCATCGGCCCGCAGGCGCTCGTGGAGTTGGCCGTAGCCCACGTCCACGGCCACCACCTCCGCCGCCCCTTGCTGCAGCAGGCAGTCGGTGAAGCCGCCGGTGGAGGCCCCGGCGTCGAGTATCCGACGACCAGCGACCGCCACCTCGAAGTGCTCCAGGGCCGCCGAGAGCTTCTCTCCCCCCCGTCCCACGAAGCGGGGCGGCGGCCCGAGCACGGCGATGGCCTGCGCCGGGGCCACCAGGGTGGTCGCCTTGGTGGCCGGCGCCCCTGACACCACCACCCGACCGGCCTCGATCTCGGCCGCCGCCCGGGTCTGGTCGGCCACCAACCCCCGCCGCACCAACTCGGTGTCCAGACGCCGCCGCACCGAGCAGAAGCTACTCCGGGAGCCGCTCTTGGCGGGTGCGTGCATGCCTCGACTAGTGCGACCTGCACGCAGAAGGGACCTAGTTGCTCTACGCTCTTGCCTCGTGCCGACGACTCGTCCCACGCCGCACCGGTGCTTGACCTCCGCCCTCGTCGTCACATCGCTCTTGGCCGCAGCCTGCGGTGGCCAGGATCCCAGTGGCGGCGGCGCGTCAGGGGATGAGGACAAGCTGAGCATCGCCACCACCGTGGCCCCCATCACCAGCATCGTGGCCAACATCGCCGGCGACCGGGCCGACATCACCGGCATCGTCCCCGAGGGCACCAACTCACATACCTTCGAACCCCGCCCCAGCGTGGCTGAGCTGCTGTCGGGCGTCGACGTCGTCTACCTCAACGGCTTGGGCCTGGAGGAGCCCACCAAGGAGCTGGCCGAGGCCAACCTCGCCGACGGAGCGGAGGTCATCGAGCTGGGCACGCTCTCCCTTCCCGAGGAGGACTACGCCTACGACGTCTCATTCCCTGAGGAACAGGGCAAGCCCAACCCGCATCTGTGGACCGACCCGCCCTATGCCCTGCGCTACGCCGAGATCGTGGCGGAGGACCTGGCCGAGCGCGACCCTGACAACGCCGAGCACTACGCCACCAACCTCGAGAGGTTCGAGGGTGTCGTCGACGAGCTCGACACGGCCATGCGCGAGGCCTTCGCCACCATCCCCCAAGGCCAGCGCAAGCTGCTCACCTACCACGACGCCTACGCCTACTTCGCCCAGGACTACGACTGGGAGATCATCGGCGCCATCCAGGTGTCGGACTTCGAGGACCCCACGGCCAAGGAGGTGGGCGAGCTAATCGCCCAGGTGGAGACCGAGGGCGTCCCCGCCATCTTCGGCTCCGAGGTCTTCCCCAGCCCGGTGCTCGAGCTGATCGGCAAGGAGGCCGGAGTCAGCTACGTCGACGAGCTGCGCGACGACGACCTGCCCCAGCAGCCCGGAGACCCCGAGCACTCCTGGCTCGGGCTCATGCGCTTCGACTTCGTGACCATGACCGAGGCTCTCGGTGGCGACGCCACCGCCCTCAAGGCGCTCGAGGTGCGCAACGTCGCCCCCGACGAGGCCGAGTACCCGCAGTGAACCAGCGTGCCGAGGGCGAGGTGCTGGTCACCCTCGACCG
>JALZNY010000055.1 GCA_030857525.1 Actinomycetota bacterium | reverse complement strand
GCTCACCCCTGATGAACGACGGGACGAAGCGGGTGTCGTCCTCCACGTCGATGACCACCTGGAACTGGCCGGTGGCCGCCCGGTACTCGCTCAGATCCTCGATCGCCTGCAGCAGGCTGGGCTGGCTGCGGTCGACCGATTGGCGCGAGAACGGGTTGAACGACGGGAGCAGATCGCCCACCCGGGCGAGCCCGGCCACCGCCACCACGGCCACCACAGCCACCACGACCGCCCGGGCCCACGGCGACGAGGACGGTGGGCGGGGCGCTGGCCCCTCCCTCGTCCCGACTGGCTCCGATCTCGACTCGTGCTGGGTCAGGGCCACGGCCCCAGGCTACCGGTTGGCCCCACCCACTCCCTAGCGTCGGACGGGTGAGCGAAGCCGACGTCCTCCCCTGCGCCCTGGCCCCCGAGGACTCCCCCGCCCTGGCCACCGCGGTCGCCGCCGGCGGGGGTCGCATCGTGGCTGCGGATCAGGCCGAGGCCCTGGTGTGGACCGATCCCTCCGACTCGGTCGGCCTGTCGACCCTGCTCGCCGGCGCGCCGCAGATCCGTTGGGTGCAACTCCCCTTCGCCGGGATCGACGCGTTCTCGTCGATCCTTGACCACCACCGCGTCTGGACCAGCGCCAAGGGCGCCTACGGCGAGCCCGTAGCCGAACACGCCCTGGCCCTCGGCCTCGCCGGCCTACGCCAGCTCACGGTGCGGGCCCGAGCCTCGTCGTGGGGCGGGGCGGCTGGCCGGCGGCTCATGGGCGAACAGGTCACCATCCTCGGCGGGGGCAGCATCACCCGGGCCCTGCTGGCCCTGCTGGTGCCCTTCGAGGTGGAGGCCACGGTGGTCCGGCGCCACGTCGCACCTCTCGACGGCGCACCTCTCGAAGGCGCCGGGCGGGTCGTGGGCCCTGACGCACTCCCCGAGGTGCTGCCCGGCGCCGCCCTGGTCGTCCTGGCCCTGGCCCTGACCCCCGAGACCAGAGGCATTATCGACGCCGTCGCCCTCGACCTGATGGACGGCGACGCCTGGCTGGTCAACGTGGCCCGGGGAGCCCATGTCGTCACCGACGACCTGGTGGCCGCTCTGGAGGACGGGCGCATCGGGGGCGCCGCCCTCGATGTCACCGACCCCGAACCACTGCCCGCCGACCATCGCCTCTGGCGTCTGGACAACTGCCTGATCACTCCCCATGCGGCCAACACCCCGAGGATGGCCGAACCGCTGCTGGCCGAGCGCGTCCGGGCCAACGTCGAGCGCTTTCGCCGGGGATCCCCCCTCCTCGGCCTGGTCGACCCCGTGCTCGGCTACTGACCGGGCGCCGGTTTCAGGATCAGGAAGTCGTCGACGGGCGATTTACCGGGTGGTCGTCGCTGTAGTGACTGCGGGGGATCATGGGGGCATCACGACCGGTGCCTCGATCGCCGCCCGGCGGGGAGCCGTCGCCCTTCGAGGACTCCTCGTGGTACTCCTCTTCTACGTTGACGTTCCACACGTCGTGGTTCGTGCCCAGGGCGATGTTCTCGGCGGTCAGCATGGCGGTGTACATCGAGTGGTCCTGGTTGTTGTAGCGGTGCATGCCGTTGCGGCCCACCGGGTGCACGTTGGGGGTGCAGTCGTCCAGCCACTCGACGATGCGGGCCACGTTGGCCTTGTAGTGCTCGTCGTAGAAGGGATAGGCCTTGGGCATGCGCACGACGTAGCCCGCTTCTACCTTGGAGGGTTCGACCAGCCCCAGGATCTCGAGCTCCCGCTTGCCCTGCTCGATGAGATCCTCGTCAGGGCGGTTCCACGTCTCGTCACCCTCGAAGACGAAGAACTCCAGGCCCAGACAGGTGCGGCCTTGCTTGACCAGGTAGGGCGACCATGATCCGAAGTTCTGGATGCGGCCCACCTGCACATCTTTGGAGTGCACATAGATCCAGTTGTCGGGGAAGCTGGCCTCCTCGGGTACGACCAGAGCCACGGTGAGGAAGTCGCGGTAGCGAAGGTCGCCGGCGGCCTTTACCGCCCGCTCGGCGGCGGGCGGGTCCATGGCTTGTAGCAGCTGTGAGATCGGCATCGAGGAGATCACGTGGTCGCAGGGGTACTCCTCGCGCACCCCCTCGGCCGTGCTCGTCGTCACCGACACCGCCTTGCCGCCGCCACTGCCGCCACTGCCGCCCTCGTGGCCGATGGCGACCACCCGGGCGCCCATGACCACCGTGCAGCCCTTGGCCTCGACCAGGTCGCGGCAGCGCTCCCACATCATCCCCGGGCCGAGCTTGGGGTACTGGAACTCCTCGATGAGCGAGGTGATCTCCTTCTGGTTGCGCTTGGGGAGCAGCGCGTTCATGACGGCGCTGGACAACGAGAGGTTCTTGATGCGCTGGGCGGCGAAGTCAGCCGGCATCTTGTTGGTGGGAACCCCCCACAGCTTCTCGTTGTAGGTCTTGAAGAAGTGCGTGTAGAGGCGCCAACCGAAGCGGGCGACGATCCAGCCCTCGAGCGTGTTCTGGTCCTTGGGCGGGCGGATGCGAGCCCAGCCATACGACGCGACGCAGAGGAAGGCCTCTCGCAGACCGAGGTTCTTCAGCGCGTTCGAGGCCTTCAACGGGTAGTCGTAGTACTTGCCCTCGTAGAAGATGCGACTCATGCGAGGACGCAGCATGAAATCCTCGTCGGGGAGGATCTCGTGCCAGAAGGCCTCGACCTCCTTGACCTTGGTGAAGAACCGGTGGCCGCCGATGTCGAAGCGCCAACCATCGCGCTCGACCGTGCGGCTGATGCCACCGACGACGGAGTCGGACTCGAGGATCGTCGAGGTGATCCCGTAACGGGTGACCAGCTCGTAGGCCGCCGTCAGCCCTGCGGGGCCGGCGCCGATGATCACGACGTTGGGCGTGGTACCCGCCGGTGTCGTGTCGGCGATGGTGTCGGAGGACTCGGTCATGAGGTGCCTTCTGCCTGGGGAAACGAGGTGCGCCGGGCCACGCAGCACGGTACCTGACGTTCGCCCCATCTACCGCGCCGGGCGTGCAGGCTGCGGACGACGGTCGCGGACGACGGATCGCGGCCGGATCAGGGGTCGCGGCTGTAGTAGTCGGGAGGAGCGGTCACGCCGTAGTCGTCCTCGCAGACGATTTCGAAGGCCGGGAGCAGGACAGTCAGACGGTCCACGAACTGCTCCCGGTTGAGCCGGCCCTGATCCACCTCGGCCCGCGCCGCAGCCAGGTCCTCGACGATGGTCCCCAGCTGGGGACCGGCCGCCCGAGCCCGCTCCAGCGAGGGGACCATGGTGGGGTCGCTGAACAGCGCATCGCAGACCTCGCGACCGGCGGCCCGGGCCTCGTCCAAGATCGTGGAGGTGGTGACCCGGGCGTCGTCGTCGCTCCCGCCTCCCCCACAGCCGGTGACGAGGACGAGGACGCCGAGCACCGGCGCCACCACTGCTTTGCGCCTCACGACCACCCCTCTCGCCCGGAAGAAACTGTCCAGGGTAGGGTAGCGACGTCCTCCACAGTGGGACCTGGGATCCGCACGACGTCCAGGACCTGGTGTGGCAACGTATTCTCAAGCACTAGCAGAAGCTCGACGGGCGGCTGGGGAGGAGGTTCGATGCTCACCGATGCCGAGCTGGTGGACGGGGTGGTCGCCGGGTACGACGACGCCTTCGCCCAGCTCTATGAGCGCCATTCGATGGCCGCATGGCGGCTGGGCCAGACCGTGACCGGCAACGCCGACGACGCCGCCGATGCCGTCTCCGAAGCCTTCGCCCGGGTGCTGGTGGCGGTGCGAGCGGGTCACCTCGACAAGGGAGGCTCCTTCCGCTCCTACCTGCTCACCGCCACCCGCAATGCCGCTCTCGACAACATCCGCAAGACGAGCCGGGCCCGTCCCACCGAGCAGGACCAGCTGAGCGAGGTCGAGTCCACCTCGCTGACACCCTCGGAGCACCTGACCCACGACGAGGAGGCCGCCCTGGTGGCCGAGGCCTTCCGCAACCTGCCTGAGCGATGGCGGTCGATCCTGTGGCTCACCGAGGTCGATGGCGTAGCAACCAAGGACGCCGCCCAGCGACTGGGCCTGTCGCCCAACGGGGCTGCCCAGCTCGCAGTGCGAGCCCGCTCCGGGCTGCGGGAGCGCTTCTTGCAGGCCCACCTGCGCAAGACCGTCGATCCGCTGTGCCGCACCACCGTCGACCGCCTGGGTGCCTACGTGGGCGGCGGCCTGTCCCCCCGGGATCTGGCCAAGGTCGACCAACACCTCGCCGGCTGCGCCTCGTGTGAGACCCGGCGCAAGGAGCTGGAGGACGTGGGCACGTGCCTGCGCCGGGCCGCCCTGCCCATCCCCCTCGCCGTGGCCGGCAGCCTCGGCGCCGCCGGCTCACCGGTGCTGTTCGGCATCGGTACCAAGGTGGCCAAGGCCATGACCTGGGCGCAGGAGAGCTGGGCCCAGAAGGCGGCGGCAGCGGCAGCAGCCGGCATCCTCGCCGCGGGCGCCGGCGGGGCCTACTTCGCCGGCTCCAACCAGGATCAGGTCGCACCCGAGAGTGCCCACATGGTGGTGGCCGACGACCCGGCCGGGGTCGACCCGGCCCTGGCCTCGTCCGACGCCACCCCGCCCGCATCGCCCGGCGATCCGGCCCCCACCTCCGGGGAGGTCCCGGCGCCGTCGCCCGCTCCCCTGCCCGTCGAACCGGGGGCTGACGTCCCCGAGGCGGAGTGCCCGACCACGAAGATCGACCGTCCCACCGGCGGGACGCCCGCACCGACCGAGGCCGCCCGGGGCACCCGATCCTCCGAGGGTGGCCAGGGATCGGATGACGGTGGCGATGCCAGCGACGAGCCCAGGGTGGCCGTGGACAGTGTGTTCGACCGGGGCCACGCCGAGGAGCCTCCGTCGCGTGCCGTCGACATGGAGGTGGCCCTCGGCGACATGGCCGCCCGCTTGGCCCTGGCCGGCGGCGGTGGCTTGAGCGTCGACGTCGACGTGGCCGACCGGGCCGCCCGCACGACCGGCTGCGCCGGCGGGACCCAGGCCGGCGTGGACGTCGGCGGGGACGGCGCCGTCACCCCCGACGTCGAGGCCCACGTCCCCGACTGAGAGGGTCAGCGGCGACGCACACGGGTGCCGGTGGCGGTGTCCTCCACCACCCAGCCCCTCGCCACCAGCTCGTCGCGGGCAGCATCAGCCGCAGTCCAGTCCCGGGCCTGGCGGGCCTGATCCCGCAGGACCACCAGCGCCGCCGTCTCGGCGTCGAGGGCGTCGTCGGTCGCTCCGCCGAGCACCAGGCCCACGGCCCCGGCCACCTCCCGTAGGGCGGCCACCAGGGGCGCAGCCCCCTCGGGGTCGCCGGCGTCGAGGGCCACGTTGGCCCGCCGGTTCAGCTCGAACAGCAGGGCCATGGCCGCCGGGGTGTCGAGATCGTCGTCCATGGCAACCGCGAAGCGATCCAGGGCGTCGCCGTCAGGTGCCACCTCGGGCACGCCCACCTCGGCCGCCCGACGGGCCAGGTTGTCGAGGCGCTCGAGGGCGGCGGCGGCGTCGGCGGTGGTGGCCGGGGTGACCTCCAGGGGCGAGCGGTAGTGGGCCCGGAGCACGAGCAGGCGGTAAGCCCGGCTGTCGACCCGGGCCAGCAGATCGGTCAGGGAGGTGAAGTTCCCGAGCGACTTGGACATCTTCTCGCCCTCGACCACGACCCACCCGTTGTGCACCCAATGACGGGCGAAGGCTCGGCCCAGGGCCACCGCCTGGGCCCGTTCGTTCTCGTGGTGGGGGAAGGCCAGGTCGGCTCCCCCGCCGTGGATGTCGAACCCGTCACCCAGCAGGTCCAGCGCCATGACCACGCACTCGGTGTGCCAACCCGGCCGGCCCGGGCCCCAGGGCGAGTCCCACGATGGCTCACCCTCCCTGGTCCGCTTCCACAGGGCGAAGTCGAGGGGTGAGCGCTTGTCGTCGTCGACCTCCACCCGGGCACCGGAGCGCAGGGAGTCGAGGGACTGGCGGGCCAGCAGGCCGTAGCCGGGCACGGCCTCGACGGCCAGGTAGACGCCCTCGGCCGTGGCGTAGGCCACCCCGGCGCCCACCAGCTCACCGATGACCTCGACCATGCGAACCACAAAGGCGGTGGCGTGGGGATCGGCGTCGGGCCGGTCCACGCCCAGGGCGTTGATGGCCTCGTTCCACGCGGCTTCGTACTCCGCCGCCACCTCGGCCTCGCTGCGCCCCTCGTCGGCGGCCCGGGCGATGATCTTGTCGTCGACATCGGTGATGTTGGAGACGTAGTGCACGTCGTAGCCCCGCCATGAGAGGTAGCGCCGCAGCACGTCGAAGACGAGCACGAAGCGCCCATGGCCGAGGTGGGGCACGTCGTAGACGGTGGGCCCGCACACGTACATCGACACCCGGCCCGGGTCCCGCAGCTCGAGGGGGCGCACCGTCCCGGTGGCGGTGTCGTGCAGGCGTAGCATCGGGCGGGGAGGTTATCGACTGCTGCTCGCCAGACCGCCCCCATTACCGTGGCGGGCATGGCCGCCATCCCCGACAAGCCCTCCCTCGACGGCCTGGAGGCTCGCTGGTCGCAACGCTGGGAGGCCGACGCCACCTTCGCCTTCGACCGCACCCGTCCCCGCGGCGAGGTGTACTCCATCGACACCCCTCCGCCCACGGTGAGCGGGTCCCTGCACGTCGGCCACGTCTTCTCCTACACCCATACCGACGTGGTGGCCCGCTACCGGCGCATGCGGGGCCAGGCCGTCTTCTACCCGATGGGCTGGGACGACAACGGCCTGCCCACCGAGCGCCGGGTGGAGAACCACTACGGCGTGCGCTGCGACCCCTCGCTGGCCCACGACCCCGACTTCAGCCCTCCGGCGTCGCCCCCCGAGCGGCCGGTGTCGGTGTCGCGACGGAACTTCGTCGAGCTGTGCCATACCCTCACCGCTCGGGACGAGCAGGTCTTCGAGGAGCTCTGGCGCACCCTCGGACTGTCGGTCGACTGGTCGATGACGTACGCCACCATCGGGGCCCGGGCCCAGCGGGTCTCCCAGCGGGCCTTCTTGCGCAACCTGGCCCGGGGAGAGGCCTACGCGGCCGAGGCCCCGGTGCTGTGGGACGTCGACTTCCGCACGGCCGTGGCCCAGGCCGAGCTCGAGGACCGGGAGCAGGCCGGCGCCTACCACCGCATCGCCTTTCGCGCCGTCGAGACCGGCGCCGCGATCAGGGTGGAGACGACCCGACCCGAGCTCCTGGGCGCCTGCGTCGCTCTGGTGGCCCATCCCGACGACGCCCGCTACGCCGCGCTGTTCGGCACCGACGTGCGCACGCCGGTGTTCGACGTGGCCGTGCCCGTGCTCCCCCACCCCCTGGCCGAGCCCGAGAAGGGGTCGGGGATCGCCATGGTGTGCACCTTCGGCGACACCACCGACGTCACCTGGTGGCGCGAGCTGAACCTGCCCGTGCGCTCGGTGGTCGGCCGCGACGGCCGCCTGGTCGAGACCGT
>JALZNY010000054.1 GCA_030857525.1 Actinomycetota bacterium | reverse complement strand
AGCCGCGACGAGCTGGCCCAGCTCCGCCGCTGCCTGGCCCCTCTGGCCCGGGCCCTGGCCGCCCGCCTGGCCCGTCGCCGGCGCCATCGCCGTCGCGGCCACCTCGACGTGCGGGCCACCGTGCGGCATTCCCTCGGCACCGGCGGCGTGCCCGTCGAGCCCCGGTTCCGCCACCCTCACGTGGCCAAGCCCGAGATCTGGGTGGTGGCCGACGTCTCGGGCTCGGTGGCCGCCTTCGCCCGCTTCACCCTGGCTCTGGTGCACGCCCTGAGCAGTCAGTTCTCGGTCGTGCGCTCCTTCGCGTTCGTCGACGGGGTCGACGAGGTCACCCGCTTCTTCGCGGCCGACGTCGACCTCGACACCGCCCTGCGTCGCATCGCCGTCGAGGCCGAGGTGGTGGCCGCCGAGGGGCACTCCGACTACGGGGCCGCGCTGGAGGCCTTCTGGGCTCGTTACGGCCACGAGATCGGGCCCCGGTCCACCGTGGTCGTGTTGGGCGACGCCCGCAGCAACTACCACGCCTCCCGGCCCTGGGCCCTGGCCGAGCTGGCTCGGGCGGCACGGCAGGTCCACTGGCTCAACCCCGAGCCCCGGGCCTACTGGGACAGCGGCGACTCGGTCATGGGCGACTACGCCCCCTACTGCGACGGCGTGCACGAGTGCCGCAACCTCCGCCAGCTCGGCCGCTTCGTCGACGTGCTGGCGTGACAGCCGAGTCGGCTGATGCCGAACCCGAGACGACCACGACCAGGTTGGTGCTGGTGCGTCACGGCGAGTCCCAAGCCCAGGTCGACCGGGTGGTCGGCGGGCCGACGGGCTGCACGGGGCTCTCCGACCTTGGCCGGCGCCAGGTGGCGGCCCTGGCCCAGCGCTGGCACGGCTCGGGCCTGGTCGTCGACCGCCTCTTGGCCTCCACCCTGCCCCGGGCGGTGGAGACGGCCGAGCTGCTGGCCCCCGCCCTCGGCGGCCTGGTGGTGTCCCAAGACCCCGAGCTGGTGGAGCTGGAGCCGGGCGAGTGTGATGGCCTGTCCTGGGATGACTACCAGGCCCGCTACCACGTCGACATGCGGGCCGACCCCTACGCCGAGCTCTCGCCGGGGGGCGAGAGCGTGGCCGGGTTCCTACTGCGGATCGGCCGGGCCCTGCACCGCATCGCCGTCGACCACCCGGGCCAGACCGTGGTGGTGGCCTGCCACGGGGGCGTGATCGACGGGTCGCTGGCCTGCTTCCTCGGCGTGGCCGTGCAGCGGGCCGCCGACCTCGACCTGCGCACCACCAACTCGGCCGTCACCGAGTGGCTGGTGGAGGCCGAGAAGGGCCGCCCCCTGCACTGGGCGCTGCGTCGCTACAACGACGCTGCCCACCTCGAGGCCCTCGCCGCGGGCGAGGGCCCGCTCGACCCCCCGTCGATCGCGTGACCACCCCAGCGATATCGCTAGCATATCCTCATGGCTGTTCGTCCGACGCTTGTCCAGTTGCCGCCCGAACTCATCAATCGCCTGGACCGCCGAGCGGTTCGGGAGCGGGTCTCGCGCTCGCAGGTCGTGCGAGAGGCGGTGAACGCCTATCTGCGGACCGATGCTGAAGACGAGGTCGCCGAGTCGTACCGGAAGGGCTACGACGCCATCCCCTACGGCACTCCTGACGAGTGGGGGGATGTCGACGCGTTCCATGCCGAGCTGGCCCGACAGCGCCGCTCCTCGCCGCCCGGTCGAGGATGAACCGACCAATTGGGTGGGGCGAGGTGTGGTGGCTCGAGCTGGCCGACATCGGCCGCCGCCCCGCCCTCGTGCTGACCCGGCCCGCCGCTCTCGAGCGCCTGCCCCGGATCTTGGTGGCGCCGGCCACGACGCACCGCCGTGGTCTTGTCTCCGAGGTGGCCCTCGATGCCGACGACGGCCTGCCTCAGCCTTGCGTGCTCAGCCTCGATACCCCGGAGCTGGTGAGCAAGGGCCTCTTGGTGGAGTACGTGGCCACATTGTCGTCGATGCGAATGGAGGAGGTCTGTCGTGCTATCGGGGCGGCGGTCAACTGTTGAGCCGGTGATAGCAGCTTGCGCCTCATCTAGCTATCACTAGTTCCATGCGCCAGCTCATCGCCCGTGTCGCTGACGTTGATTTTCTTCGCCGACAGCAGTGCGATCCTGCGGGCCTATCTCGACGACGAAGTCGAACATGGCGAGTTTCGCAGACGGCTGCTGGCCGGCGACGACGGGCTCGCCTTCGTCACCGCCGACGAGATCCAGCGCACCGCGGCCCGAGCCCTCGGGATCGCCACCGAGCCCTGACGGGCTGAACCCGGCATCGGCCGGTCCCACCGCCGGCCAGTCCCAACGGTCGCCCAGGCGTCAGCCGTGGCGCTCCTGGGCGGGGTGGTGGACCGCCGACAGCATGCCGGCGGAGTTGACCAGGGCGACGTGGCTGAAGGCCTGGGGAAAGTTGCCGATCATGCGCCCGGCTCCTACGTCGTACTCCTCGGCCAGCAGGCCCAGGTCGTTGCGGACGTCGAGCAGGCGCTCGAACAGCTGGCATGCGTCCCGGTGGCGCCCGATGAGCTGCAGGCAGTCGGCCAGCCAGAAGCTGCACATGAGGAAGGAGGCCTCGCTGCCCCCCAGCCCGTCGTCGGTGTGGCCGAGGTCGTAGCGGTGCACGAAGCCGTCGACCACGAGCTCGGCCTCGATGGCCTCGACGGTGCCCACGATGCGGGGGTCGGTGGGAGGCAGGAAGCCGACCAGGGGCAGCATGAGCAGGCTGGCGTCGAGTCCTTGGCCCCCGTAGTGCTGAACGAAGGTGTTGCGCTCGGCGTCGTAGCCCTTGGTGCACACCTCGGCGTGGATGCGGTCGCGCAGCGCCTTCCACCGCTCGAGAGGACCGCTGAGCCCGTAGCGTTCGACGGCGCCGACCGCCCGGTCGAGGGCCACCCAAGCCATGACCTTGGAGTGGGTGAAGTGCTGGCGCCCCGAGCGCACCTCCCACAGGCCTTCGTCGGGTTGGTCCCACACCCCTTCGAGGTTGTCGAGCAGGGCTCGCTGCAGGGCCCAGGCGACATCATCGGAGGGGATCCCTGCCCGGCGGGCCTGGGACAGCGAGTCGAGCACCTCGCCGTAGACGTCGAGCTGGAACTGGCCACAGGCACCGTTGCCCACCCGCACCGGCGTCGACCCCTCGTAGCCCGGGAGCCAGTCGAGCTCGAGCTCGGGTAGGCGCCGCTCGCCGGCCACGCCGTACATGATCTGCAGGTCGGCGGGGTCGCCGGCCACCGACCGCAGCAGCCAGTCGCGCCAGGCCGTGGCCTCCTCGGTGTAGCCCGAGGCCAGCAGGGCGTCGAGGGTGAAGGTGGCGTCGCGCAGCCAGGAGAAGCGGTAGTCCCAGTTGCGGGTGCCACCGAGATCCTCTGGTAGCGACGTGGTGGGCGCCGCCACCACCGCCCCGGTGGGGGCGTAGGTCAGCGCCTTGAGGACGCACAGCGAGCGCTGCACCGCATCACGCCACTCGCCCTGGTAGGCAAGCTGGCCGGCCCAGCCCTGCCACCACCGGTCGGCGTGCTCGACGGCCGCCACCGGGTCGACCACCGGGGGCAGGGGCTCATGCGAGCGGAACCAGGTGAGGTCGAAGGGGACCTCGTCGCCCTCGGCCACGGAGAAGGTGGCCACGGTGCGAAGGTCCTCGCCATGCACGGCCACGGGTGTGGTCAGAACCAGCCCGTCGGGCCCGCCCAGGGCCACCGTACGACCGTCGATGCGCCGTACCCAGGGCACGATGTGGCCGTAGTCGAAGCGGATGACCAGCTCCATGCGCATCTCCACCCGGCCGGCCTCGCCCCGCACCACCCGCACCAGGTCGGGACTCCCGTCGCGCGGCGGCATGCAGTCGATGACGGTGACGGCGCCGCTGGCGGTCTCGAAGCGGGTCTCGAGCACCAGGCCGCCGTCGCGGTAGGCCCGGTGGGTGCAGCGAGGCCCGTCGGCCGGGGCCAGGAGCCAGCGGCCGTGGTCGGGCGTGCCCAACAGGGCGGCGAAGCAGGCGGGGGAGTCGAAGCGGGGGAAGCACAGCCAGTCGATCGAACCCCGCGCCGACACCAGGGCGGCCGACTCGGTGTCGCCCAGCAGGGCGTAGTCCTCGAGCGGCGTCGAGATCTTTGTGGTCACGAGTGTGTCCCATGGCCACAGAGGTGACCACAAAGCCGGAGAAGGTAGGTCAACCGGCTCGGAGCAGCTCGGCTACCCGGAAGGCCAGGTCGAGGCTCTGGCGGGCGTTGAGGCGGGGGTCGCACATGGTCTCGTAGCGCTGGTCGAGGTGGGAGTCGAGGATCTCCTCGGCGCCACCCAGGCACTCGGTCACGTCGTCGCCGGTGAGCTCCACGTGCACGCCTCCAGGCCAGGTCCCCTCGGCTCGATGGGCGGCGAAGAATCCGGTGATCTCGGCCAGCACGGCGTCGAGGTGGCGGGTCTTGCGCCCGCCGGCGGAGGTGAAGGTGTTGCCGTGCATGGGGTCACACGCCCACACCACCGGGTGGCCAGCGCCCTTGACCGCGGCCAGCAGCGGCCGCAGGCGGTCCTCCACGGCCTCGGCCCCCATGCGGGCGACCAGGGTGAGGCGGCCCGGCACCCGGTCGGGGTTGAGCGCCTGGCACAGCTCGAGGACCTCCTCTGCGCTGGCGGTGGGCCCGAGCTTGCAGCCAAGCGGGTTGGCCACCCCGGCCAAGAACCCGACGTGGGCACCGTCGAGGGAGCGGGTGCGCTCGCCGATCCACAGCAGGTGGGCTGAGCAGTCGTACCAGTCGCCCGTGAGGCTGTCCTGGCGGGTCAGCGCCTCCTCGTAGCCGAGGAGCAGGGCCTCGTGGCTGGTGTAGAAGTCGACTTGGTGGAGTTGGTACGCCGAGTCGAGGTTGATCCCGCAGGCGGACATGAAGCGCATGGCCCGCTCGATGCCGTCGGCTATGACCTCGTAGCGCCGGCCCTCGCGGCTGGACGCCACGAACTCCTGGTTCCAGGCGTGCACCCGATTGAGGTCGGCGAAGCCGCCCTTGGTGAAGGCCCGTAGCAGGTTGAGCGTGGCCGAGGCCTGGTGGTAGGCGGTGAGCAGGCGGGCGGGGTCGGCCAGCCGGGCCTCGGCCGTGGGGGCCATGTCGTTGACCATGTGGCCCCGGAACGACGGCAGGTCGATACCGCCGATCCGCTCGGTCGGGGAGCTGCGGGGCTTGGCGAACTGGCCGGCGATGCGGCCCACCTTCACCACGGGCACCCCGGAGCTGTAGGTGAGGACCACGGCCATCTGCAGGATGAGGCGCAGCTTGTCGCGTATGGCGTCGGCCGAGAAGGCCTCGAAGGACTCGGCGCAATCGCCGGCCTGGAGCAAGAAGGCGTTCCCCTCGGCCACGGCGGCCAGGCTGCCCGTCAGGGCCCGTGCCTCCCCGGCAAAGACCAGGGGCGGGTAGGAGGAGAGCTGCTTGAGCACCAGCTCCAGGGCCGCGCTGTCGGGCCATTCGGGTTGCTGGGCGGCCACCAGCTCACGCCACGACAAGGGCGACCAGGGAAGTGCAGCCATGCCTACAGGGTGGCCGCTTCCGGGCCGTTCGGCAACGTAACGGGGATGGTAGATTTCTACCATGAGAACGACCATTGACGATGCCGGGCGAATCGTGATTCCCAAGAGCCTCCGGGAAGCCGTGGGTCTGCGTGGGGGCAGGGTGGTCGAGGTCAGCGTGCGGGATGGGCGGATCGAGATTGAGCCGACAACGTTGCCCATGCAGGTGGTCGAGGCCCCCGGCGGGCCGGTCATCCAACCCGAGAGCGAAGTTTCCCCGCTAAGTGGCGAGATGGTGCGAGCCACCCTCGAGCAGGCGCGGCGGTGAACGCCGTTGACACGAGCGTGGTCGTGGCGGCCGCCTCGACCTGGCACGACGAACACGAACGTGTCCGGTCGGCGTGTGGGCCTGACGTGCGGCTACCGGCGCACGTCGCGGTGGAGACCTATGCGGTGTTGACCCGGCTCCCCCCTCCCCATCGGGTTTCGCCTGGGGTTGCCCGGGAGTGGTTGGCTCGGCGCTTCGGGCACAAGCCGGTGCTGACCCTGGCCGCCGAGGCCCATGCAGCCTTTATGGACGAAGCCGCGGCCAGCGGGGTTTCCGGCGGCGGGATCTACGACGCCTTGGTGGCAGCCATCGCTCAGGCTGCGGGCGCGACGTTGCTGACCATCGACCGGAGGGCGGCCCGGACCTACGAGGCCTTGGGCGTCGCCTACCGCTATCTCGATTAGGGCCGAGGAGCTGACCACCACCCGCCCTTCGTCGTCGACGGCGGCCACGACCGGGGAGGTCTGCGGCCGACCGTCACGACGCTGGGTGATGAGTATGGCCCGGTGGTTGGACCGGAGGAACTGACGGGCCGCTTCGGCGTCCATCAGGGAGCCGATCAGGCGGCGGCGATGCTCTCGGCGTCGATCTTGAGCTCGTCGACCGCCCGCTTGACGATGCGACGGGCCGCTTCCGCAGTCACGCCTAGCACCTCGCCGACCTCTCGGAAGCTGTGCTTCTGGCCGTCGGCCAAGCCGAAGCGGTGCTCGACGGCGACCCGGGCCCGGGGCTCGAGGCGGTCGAGCAGGCCGGTGACCATCTCCTCTTGCATCTGCTCGACCACCAACTGCTCGGGGCCGGGCAGGGAGTCGGGCAGCAGGTCGACCAGCTCTTGCTCGCCGTCGTCGCCGACGGTGCGGTCGAGGCTGGTGGGGGTGGCCAGGCGGTGCAGGTTGGCCAGCTCGTCGTCGAGGTCGTCACCCTCACCCGATACCGCCCGCAGGGCGGCACGGAGCTGGGCCGAGCGCTCGCTCGGGAGGCGCACCAGGTTGGCCTTTTGGTCCAGCGCCCGGCCGATGGCCTGACGGATCCAGAAGGTGGCGTAGGTGGAGAACTTGAACCCCTTGCGCCAGTCGAACTTCTCGACGGCGTGCTCCAGTCCCAGGTTGCCCTCCTGGATGAGGTCGAGGAGGTCCATCCCCGGGGGCAGGGGGTAGCGGCGGGCGATGCTCACCACCAGGCGCAGGTTGGCCCGGATGAAGTAATCGCGGGCTCGGGCCGCTTCGCGGATCGTGCGCTTGCACTCGACCGTCTCGGCCCGGGTGCTGGGCCCGGCCTCGAGCCGACGCTCGGCGTCGTGTCCCGCCTCGACCTTTTGGGAGAGCTCTCGCTCCTGGGCCGCGTTGAGGAGGGGGACGAGCCCGATCTCATGGAGGTATTGTCCGACTGAGTCTCTCATTGTACCTGTTCCAACAGAAGTGACGTCGATGTCATTCCCGGATTGCGACGGAAATCACGAGCTGGGAAGGAAGTCGCCCCCGGGTGGGAGCGGGGCATCGTCATCTATACGAACGACGGAGGGGTCTTGGACGTTCCCGGTACCGTCAGCTGGTCATACCCACGCCGGTGTCGGATGACTCTCCGTGCCGGAGGCGAGTAGGCATGAGGCCATGATCGACGAGCCGGTGTTGCTGCCCGACCAAGCGGTGACCTCCATCGCAGACTA
>JALZNY010000363.1 GCA_030857525.1 Actinomycetota bacterium | reverse complement strand
GGAGGTGGGCCCGGCCCTGCTCAAGACCATCGAGGAGCCGCCCGAGAGCACTGTCTTTGTGATCCTGGCCGACACCGTCCCCCCCGAGCTGGTGACCATCGCCTCCCGGTGCGTACGCATCGAGGTGGCCCCCGTCCCCGTCCCCACCCTGGTGGCACTCCTGGTCGCCGAAGGGGTCGCCGAGGGGGTCGACGAGGGGCGGGCCACCATCGCGGCCAGTGCCGCCGGCGGGAGCATCGACCGGGCCCGCCTCCTCGTCAGCGACCCGAAGCTGGCTCGCCGCCGGGACGCATGGGCTGGTGTTCCGGAGCGCCTCGACGGTACCGGGGCCGCCGTGGCGGTGGTGGCCGCCGAGTTGCTCGAGCTGGTGGAGGAGGCGGCCGAGCCCCTACGCCAGGCCCAAGCCGATCAGCTGACCGCCCTCGAGGCCAGGGTGGCGACCACCGGCGAACGCGGGTCGGGCCGGGGTCGGCTGGAGGCGTCGCACAAGCGGGCCCTGCGCCGCCACCGGACCGATGAGCTGCGCTTCGGCCTGGCCACCCTGGCCGAGCGCTACCGCGACCTGCTGGTGTCCTCGCCGGCCGACCCCAGCGCCGTGCTGGCGGCCGTCGACGCCATCGGGGCCGCTGCCGGAGCGCTCGTGCGCAACCCCAACGAGTCCCTGCTCCTCCAGGCGCTGCTCCTGCGCCTGCCCGGGGCGAGTCGGACCCAAGCGCCGGTGGCACTAACGTGACGGGCTCAACCTCCCGCCGGCCCGAGTAGCTCAGACGGCAGAGCGACGCTCTCGTAAAGCGTAGGTCAGGGGTTCGATTCCCCTCTCGGGCTCCCATGGCCGACCCTTCCACCTTCGCCGACCAGGCGATGGAGTTCATGCCGTCGCTGTACTCGGCGGCGTTGCGCATGACCCGCAAACCGGCCGACGCCGAGGACCTGGTGCAAGAGACCTACCTCAAGGCCTTCCGAGGCTTCGGCGGCTTCCGGGAGGGGACCAACCTCAAGGCTTGGCTGTACCGCATCCTGACCAACACCTACATCAACCGCTACCGGGCCCAGCAGCGCCGTCCCGACGAAACCAACCTCGACGACATCGAGGACTTCTACCTGTACCGCCGCCTGGGCGGCCTCGAAGGGGCCCGGGCCACCCGTAGCGCCGAGGACGAGCTCCTCGACCTGTTCACCGAGGACGAGGTCAAGAACGCCGTCGAGGACCTACCCGAGCAGTTCCGCATCGCCGTGCTCCTGTCCGATGTCGAGGGATTCTCCTACAAGGAGATCGCCGAGATCCTCGACATTCCCATCGGCACGGTGATGAGCCGGCTGCACCGCGGAAGAAAGGGCCTCCAGAAGCGGTTGTACGACTATGCCGCCCAGCGAGGGCTGCTCGGTCGGGCCGAGCGGGACAAGCCGGCAGGCGACGACCAGGACGGTGAAGGGAAGGAGGGCACAGCCACCTCGTGGACGGATACCCATGACGAGCAGGCAGATGCCACCCCACGAGCCCACTGACGCCGAGTCCGCGGTGGCCGACTGCCGGGCCTCGCTGACCGAGCTCTACGGCTTCCTCGACGGCGAGCTCACCACCGACCGCCGGACCCTGATCCGGGGCCACCTCGAGGCCTGCCACGGCTGCCTGGAGACCTACGACTTCGAGGCTGAGCTGCGCCTCGTCGTCTCGGTCTGCTGCCGGGAGCGGGAGCTGCCGCCGGGGCTCAGGGAGCGGGTCGCCCAGGTGCTGCGGGAGCTTCCCCGAGCGCGGTGAGCTCGAGCACAGTGACCCCGAGCGAAGGGCCGTCGCCGGTGCGAGCCCAGGCGGGCCGGATCTGCCGGGAGGACGGGTGCCAGACCCGCCTGTCGATCTACAACGACGGCGCGTTCTGCAGCGTGCACACGCCCATGAGCACCCCTCGCACGAGAGGCCGCAAGATCGCTTGACCCCACAGCGGCCTACCATGGCCCCATGGATCTCCTGAACGAGGCGCCGGTGATCGCCGCCCAGGTATGGACCTACTGGATCGGCGTACCCCTGGCCGTCGGCGGCGTCCTCCTCACGGTGGCCACGGTGGCCGGCTACCTGAAGAAGGTACAGGCGCTCAAGTACCCGAGGAACCCGCGTTGACGAGCGGCGTCGCCATTAACGATCCTGTGGCTGACCGGCGTGGCTGATCCCATCGGATGGGACGTGGCCGAGCGCGTGGCCGTCCGTATCGCCGGCCGGGAGCCTCTGGCCGACTCCTACCACGCCGATTCCCTCGGGCCCGACTTCGCCGAGCTCACCGCCGAGGCCGAGACCCTGGTGGCCGAGGCCACCGGGCTGGTCTCGCTGGCCGGACCGGCCCGAGCCCGGGTCACCGACCGGCCCGGTTGGGTGCGGGCCAACCTGGCGTCGTTCCAGCGCATGCTCAGCCCCCTCACCGGGCGACTGGGCGAGCGGATGCCCACCAATGCGGTGGCCGCCCGAGCCACGCGCACCCTGACCGGCGTGGAGGTGGGCACCCTGTTGGGCTGG
>JALZNY010000053.1 GCA_030857525.1 Actinomycetota bacterium | reverse complement strand
TGTCGCGGTGGAGCGGGGCCATCAGATCGAGGGCATCGGCCACGTCGGTGGTGGCCATGGCCCAGTACGACCTCACCGCCGAGCAGCCGTCCTTGGCCAGGGCGGCGAACTGATCGTCGTAGGCGGTGCCTGCGGCCATGGCCTTCTGGAAGATCGACGGGTTGGACGTGACCCCTCGGACCCCCCGCTCCACCCACTGGGCGAGGGTGCCGTCGGCGAGCCAGTCCCGCCGCAGATCATCGAGCCACGGGCTCTGGCCCTGACGGTCGTACAGCTCGTGGAGCTTGGTCATGAGGGTCCTCCTGAGGGCGTCGATCGCTCGGTAGACCTGCTACCTATCCGGAGTGCCCGTGTCGTAGGCCCCAAGCCCTGCAGAATTGTGGAGGATCGTGGTCGTTGAGCAGCGCGGAGGCTCCACAATTGCCCGAGCCTCGACGAAGCGGCTCAGCCGACGACGAGCTTGCGGACGGCGTCGGCGATGTGGCTGGCGTCGATCCCCGCCGCCCCCAGCAGCTCCGCAGGCTTGCCCGAGGTGGGCATCTCCCGCACGGCGAGCTTGACGATGCGGGGGTGATCCTCCACGTCGGCGAAGGCGTCGAGGACGGCGTCGCCGAGCCCGCCCTCGGGCCAGTGGTCCTCGACGGTGATCACCTTGTTGCCCGCGGCCCGGGCCGCCTCGCGGAGGCCGGCGGCGTCGATGGGCTTGACCGAGTAGCAGTCGACGACCCGCACGGAGATGCCCTCGCCGGCCAGCGTCTCGGCTGCCTCCACGGCCTCGGGCAGGGTGATGCCGGCCGAGACCACGACCACCTGGTCGGCGTCGGAGGACCGGACCACCTTGCTGCCACCGACGGTGAAAGTCTCGTCGGGCCCGTAGATGACCGGCGTGCTGCCCCGGGTCGTACGCAGGTAGGAGATGCCCTTCTGATCAGCCAGGAGGCGCACGAGCTGGGCCGTCTGGTTGCCGTCGCAGGGGTAGAGCACGGTGCTGGCGTGGACGGCCCGAAAGGCGGCCAGGTCCTCCAGGCCCATCTGCGACGGGCCATCCTCGCCGATGGACACACCCACGTGGGACCCGACCAGGCAGAGGTTGGCCCGGCTCACCGCCGCCATGCGCACGAAGTCGTAGGCCCTGGTGAGGAAGGCGGCGAAGGTGGAGGCGAAGGGTACCCAGCCTCGCACCGACAGGCCCACCGCGGCGGCCACCAGCTGCTGCTCGGCGATGTACATCTCGAAGTAGCGCTCGGGGTGAGCGTCGCGGAAGATCTCGGCATAGGTGGAGTTGCTGACCTCACCGTCGAGGGCGACGATGTCGCCCCGGGCGGAGCCGAGGGCGGCCAGCGCCTCGCCGTAGGCCTTGCGGGTGGCCACCGAGGCGCCCAGCTCGTAGGTGGGCAGGCTGAGCTCGCCCACCTCGAAGGTGTGGGGAGCGTCACTGGACTCGGGCTTGGGGACGTCGATGCTGAGGTTGCGCTCGCCACCGAGCTCGGCGATGGCGTCGTCGCGGTCGGCGATCGGCTTGCCGTGGGCGTCGTCCTGGTCTTCGACCGCCTTGACGCCCCTGCCCTTCTTGGTGTGGGCCACGATGACGGTGGGCTGGCCGGTGGTGGCCACCGCTTCGGCGTAGGCCGCATCGATGGCGGCCACGTCGTGGCCGTCGATGCCGATGGCGTGCCAGCCGAAGGCTCGGGCCCGGTCGAGGTAGCTGTCGATGTCCCAGCCATGCATGGTCTCGCCCCGCTGACCCAGGCGGTTCACGTCGATGATGGCGGTGAGGTTGTCGAGGCCGGCGTGGGCGGCGTGGTCGAAGGCCTCCCACATCGAGCCCTCGGCCATCTCGGAGTCGCCGCATAGCACCCACACCCGGTAGGGGAGGCGGTCGAGCTGCTTGCCGGCCAGGGCTACCCCGACCCCGATGGGCAGGCCCTGGCCGAGGGAACCGGTGGCCACGTCGACCCAGGGCAGGATCGGGGTGGGGTGGCCCTCGTAGCGGCTCCCGAAGGTGCGGAAGCTGAGCAGCTCCTCGTCGGAGGCCACGCCCACGGCCTTGTACAGGCTGTAGAGCAGCGGCGAGGCGTGACCCTTGGAGAAGATGAGGTGGTCGTTGTTGGGGTTGGTCGGATCCGAGAAGTCGTAGTGGAGGTACTTGCTGGCCAGCACCGCCATGAGGTCGGCGGCCGACATCGACGAGGTGGGGTGGCCCGACTTCGGCCCCGCCGCCGCCCGCACCGAGTCGACCCGCAGCTGCTGGCCGAGCTCTTCCCACTGCTCTTCCCACTGCTTCTGGTCGTTCATCGCCAACCCTCCGTTGCCTGGCTGCTTCCCCGGTCGACCCTCACCCTATCGGGCCCCCCGACAGGGGTGCTCAGCTGGCCCCGGTCGACGTTCTAGCGGTCGGCGAAGAGCAGGACCGATGCCGTGAAGCCGTGGAGGAAGCTGCGCCCGCCTACCGGGCCCAGCTCGCCAGCACAGGACATGCCGGCTACGGGCGCCCCGTCGATCGCCTCGCTGACGATCCCGGCGTCGTGGTCGGGGGTGGTGAACAGGTTCGAGCCCCGGCCGTTGCAGGTGAACAGCAGGGCGCCGTCGCCTTGCCCTCCGGCCATGAGCGCCCGCAGGTCGTCGTCGGCGCTCTGGGCGTCACGCACCTGGAACTGGAGGGTGTCGCCCACCTCGACCTCATCACCGACCGCTACTGCCCGAGCGCCGCGGTCGGCACCAAGGACGTTGCGGATGAGGAAGTCGCCCCTGGTGTAGTCCACCTTGTGCTCGTCGATGACCCGCCCCGCATGCAGGCCCCGTTGCACCAGGGCCAGGTCGGCGGGGCCGAGCGATGCCACCAGCTCCTCCACCCGGTCGAGAGCGGGACGACCGGCCAGCTCGTAGATCACGTGGCGTTCAGCGGCGGTCACGGTCATGGGGTCGCCGACGGGCCGGCACCCCTGGGACACGACGGTGCTCACGCCGACGCCTCCGAGCACGACGGCCACCGCGCCGTCGGCCACGACGTCGGGCCCGAGCACCAGGCGGTTTCCCCCCGGTCCCCGGGCGGCCGAGGCCAACCCACCTACCACGGGGAGGTCGAGGCCCACCTGCTCGTGCAGGCCGGCGAGGAACACGTCGGCGGGGAAGGAGAAGGGATCGGCGAGCACGAGCAGGGCGACGGCGTCGTCCGGAAGCTCGTCGGGCGGGGGGAAGCCGGTGATGGCCACACCTTCGTCCTGACGGGTGGCGGCGAGGCGCAGGGGCGTGGCCGAGCCGAAGCGGCCCGCCCACAGCGAGAGGGCGGGCTGGTCCTCCACCTCACGGGCACCTCCCACCACGCAAGCCGCGGTGGCCCCGATGAGGGCCCCGGGCGCGAGCAGCGACTCGACGGCGCCGGCGATGTCCTCCATGGCCCCGACGTGGCTGGCGCTGGCGAAGAGCACGGCGAGGTCGGGGGCGTGTCCGAGGCGCTCGAGGACCTGTCCGGTCACCTCTCCCACCGCCTGAGTGGCGAGGGGATGCTGGGACAGGGCGGCGGCGAAGGGCACGGTCGTCGACCCTACTGGCGGAGCCGGCGCGCTTTGGGTGGGCTGGGAAGTGGGAGCGCGGGGGGTGGGTAACCTGCCCGGGCATGGTGACCGCCGAGACCGCTCCCTCGACGCGCGACGCCGTCCTCACCGCGGCCACGAGAGCGTTCGCCGATCACGGCTACGACGGCACCGCCCTCAGCCAGATCGCCGACGCCGTGGGCATCCGCCGGCCCAGCCTCCTGCACCACTTCGCCTCCAAGGAGGCGCTGTACCAAGAGGTCTTCACCCGTCAGCTCGCCGACTGGGCCGTGCGTGTGGAAGAGGCCGTTGACAGCCCCCGGGAGGGCTGGAAGCTGGTCGACCACGTCATCGAGGCCGGGTTCGGCTTCTTCCAGGAGAACCCCGAGTTCGTGCGCTTGGTGCGCCGGGAGGCGATCGAGGGCGGGAACCACCTGGGCATCGACCTCGGCGCCGCCCTGCGACCGCACCTGTTGCGGGCCGTCGCCTTCTTCGAGCGGGAGATGGCCGCGGGGCGCTTCCGCCGCCACGACCCCGAACAGCTCCTGCTCACCGGCTATGGCGCTCTGCTCAGCTACTTCAGCGACATCCCCTTCCTGGAGGGACTACTCGGCGAAGACCCCCTGGCCGAGGCCGCCCTGGCCCGGCGCCTCGAGCACGTACGCGCCTTTTTTCGGGCAGCCCTCGAACCGTAGGCCCCCCTGGAGACGTAGGTCGAGGAGGCGGCGCCCACGGGGTGACCCGAGACGGCGCCATGGTGTGTCCTATCCTCCGGCGTCGTGCGCCGCCACCTGCTGCCGGCGATCCTGGCCGTGCTCTGCCTGTCGTCCGCCGTCGCCGCCGTGCGGGTCGGTCCCGGGGGCGGGGGGGGTGGACCGGCGACGGCCGCGGCCGCTCTGGTGCCGGCTCCGGCCGAGGCCCCCGTCCTCACCCCTCGCCGGGTCCCCAACCTGCTGGCCCAGCCCGTGGGTACGGCCCGGTTGGTCCAGGCCCTCGACGACCTGGCCGCGTCGACGCCGGACAGCGCCTGCCTGGTGGTCACCGAGGGTCCCCTGGTCCTCTACGACCGCCAAGGCGACCAGCCCCTGGTGCCGGCCTCGGGGATGAAGTTGTTGACGGCGACCGCGGTGCTCGCCCGTCTCGACCCCGAGGAACGGTTGCGCACCTCGGTGGTGGCCAGTCGGGCGCCCGTCGGCGGTGTGGTCGAGGGCGACCTGTGGCTGGTCGGGGGAGGCGACCCGGTGCTCGGGACGGCGCCGTGGGCCGCTGACTTCATCCGCCAACCTGCATTGTTCACCCCCCTCGAGGAGCTGGCCGACCGCGTCGTCGCCGCCGGGGTGTCGGAGGTGCGGGGGCGGATCGTGGGCGACGAGAGTCGCTACGACCAGGTGCGCTACGTGGAGAGCTGGCCACCGCGCTACGCGGCCGACAACGAGATCGGGCCCATGTCGGCCCTGGCGGTCAACGACGGCTTCGCGGCGTGGGACCCGGCCGACGTGGCCTTTGACGATCCCGCCACCGGCGCCGCCGGCGTCCTGACGGGCCTCATGAGGGAGCGGGGCGTGGTGGTGCTAGGCGAAGCGGGAGCGGGGCCGGCCCCCGACGGCGCGTCCACGCTGGCCGACATCGAGTCACCGCCGGTGGCCGAGCTGGTGACCAGCATGCTGCGCGAGAGCGACAACGGTACCGCTGAGCTGTTGGTCAAGGAGCTGGGGTTGCGGGAGGGCGGGTCAGGATCGACGGCGACCGGACGAGCGGTGGTGGCCGAGACCTTGGCCTCGCTCGGCCTTCCCACCGAGGGTCTGACCGTGGTCGACGGCTCGGGGCTCGATCCCGCCAACCAGGTGAGCTGTCAGCTCCTGCACGACCTGCTCGAGGCCAGCGACGACGGTGGGCCGGTCGACCGGGGGTTGGCCGTGGCCGGATCCAGCGGGACGCTGGCCCGTCGCTTCCTCGACACGCCGGTGATCGGCGCGCTCCGGGGCAAGACCGGCTCGCTGCGGGGGGTGGCCTCGCTGTCCGGCTTCGTCGATTCGCAGGGGGGCACCGAGCTCGTCTTCGCCTCGATCTTCAACGGGATCGACCGCTTCGACGACGGCGTTCCCCTCCAGGACATGCTGGGCGCCGCCCTGGTCCGCTACCCCGACCTCCCCGCCCTGTCCGAGATCGGCCCCGAGGGCTACGGCCCCGGCTGAAGCCTCCCGCCGTGGCCGACATGCCCATGTTCCCCCTCGGCCTGGTCCTGTTCCCGGGGACGTACCTTCCGCTGCACGTCTTCGAGCCCCGGTACCGGGAGCTGGTGGAAGCCTGCCTGGCGGGTACGCCGGAGTTCGGCGTGGTCCTCATCGAGCGGGGCAGCGATGTCGGCGGCGGTGACGCCCGCTTCGATGTGGGTTGCGTGGCCCACATCGTGGCGGCAGCAGAGCTCGGCGAGGGTCGCTGGGCCATCGGGGCGGTGGGCACTCGCAGGATCCGTGTGACTCGCTGGCTCCCCGACGCCCCCTACCCGCGGGCCGAGGTCGAGTGGTGGGACGATCCGATCCCCGGTCCGGCGGCAGGCGAACGGCGAGCGGTCGCCCTGTCGGCCTTGCGGCGCGTCCTCGCCCTGGCCGCCGAGCTTGGTGAGGAGGTACCCGACGCCACCACGCCCATCGACGATGATCCGCTGCAGGCCGGCTACCAGATGGCGGCCCTGGCGCCGGTGGGCGCCCTCGACCAGATGGTGCTGCTACGGGCCCAAACGCCCGACGAGCGCCTGGAGCTGCTCGTCACCCTGTTGGGCGACGAGGCGGCCGTGCTTGCCAGACGCCTGGAGGGGGGATAGGAAGGGCGTCGGAGGAGAGGGCGTCCCGGTCGTCTCCGTCACTTGATCCAGGAGCCTTGCTTGCCCGACCGGCGCCACGACGACAAGTCGCTGCCCAACCTGGCCACCGAGCTGTGGGACCTGGTCCGGGCCTATGCCAAGCAGGAGACCGTCGAGCCCATCAAGGGCCTCGGTCGCTTCGTCGCCTTCGGGGTGGCCGGCTCCGTGCTCCTCGGGGTGGGCGCCGTGCTGTTGGCGTTGGCGGTGCTGCGAGCCCTCCAGACCGAGACCGGTACCGTCTTGGACGGGAACTGGTCCTTCGTCCCCTACCTGCTGACCCTGGTGGTCTGCGTCGGGGTGATCGGGGCCGCCCTGTCGGCCCTACGTGGGAAGGGGACCCAGCCGTGACCGTGACCTCGAAGGTGGGCGACGGCGCCACCGTCAGCCGGGACGACATCGAACGCAAGCTGCGCGAGATCCGGGGCGAGGCCGGTGACGTCGCCGAGTCGGGGCGCAACTACGCCGTGATCGCGGCGGTGGCGACCGCCGTGGCCGTGGTGGCGCTGTCGTACTTCTTTGGCCGGCGCAAAGGGAACAAGCGATCGACCGTGGTCGAGATCCGGCGGGTCTAAATGCTGCGCTACCTGTACCGACGGGGGCAGCTTCGGGGGCTGTTCGGAGGCTCGAAGGGTTGGACGGTGGTATGGGCGGTGATCTTCGGCGCCCGGATGTTGAAGAAGGCCACCACCAGGGAGCCCGAGGTGGTCTACTCCGAGGTCCTCAGCCCCGGAGAGACGGTGGTCGTGCGCCACGAGGATCAGCCCATCAACACCAAGAAGAAGAAGAAGAAGGCCAAGGCCGACAAGAAGCTGGCCAAGAGCGGGAGACGATGAGTCGACCGTTGCTGGTCGGGGAGCGGGTGCTCCTCATCGACAGCAAGGGTCGTCAGTACCTGGTGACCCTGGTCGAGGTTGGGCAGTTCCACACCCACGCCGGCATCATCGACCACAGTCAGCTCCTCGGCCAGGACGAGGGGACGACCGTGCGCTCGACCACCGGTGCCCGCTATACCGCCGTGCGGCCCACCCTGGCCGACTTCGTGCTGCGCATGCCCCGCGACGCCCAGGTCATCTACCCCAAGGACCTCGGGGCCATCTTGTTGTTGGCCGACGTCATGCCCGGGTCCCGGATCCTCGAGGCG
>JALZNY010000362.1:1154-2516 GCA_030857525.1 Actinomycetota bacterium | reverse complement strand
CTATGGAGCAATGGCAGTACGAGGTCACTGGCGCAGGCCGCCTGTGGTACTGCGTCGACGACGAGCGCCGTACCGTCTGGCTAAACCGACGCCATGCCCGGTCATCCCAAGGCAACCGAGTGACGCAACACGAGCTCAGGTGCGGTCGGCGAACCAGGCCAGAACGGAACTGGCGCCGTCCTCGAGGGTGGTCCACGGTTCCCAGGCCAGGTGGAGGCGGGCCCGGGCGGGGTCGAGCGCCGAGCGGGCCAGCTCGCCGGGGCGGGCCGGGGCGAAGACAGGGGCGACGTCCTCCCGACCGGCGGCGGCGGCCATGACCTCGTAGAGGTGCAGCACCGAGGTCTCGGTGGACGTGCCGATGTTGCACAACACTCCGGTGCCCCGGGACGCGGCCCGCACGAAGGCGTCGACCACGTCGTCGACGTAGACGAAGTCCCGCGTCTGGCGACCGTCGCCGAAGATGGTGCAGGGCTCGTCGGCCAGGAGCTTGCCGGCGAAGATGGCCACCACGCCGGCCTCGCCGTGGGGGTCCTGGCGGGGGCCGTAGACGTTGGCCAGGGCCAGGGCGGTGAACTCCAGGCCGTGCAGCACCCGGTAGGCGTAGAGGTAGTCGCCCACCACCTTCTTGGCCACGCCGTAGGGGGAGACCGGCTGCTGGGGGTGGGCCTCGGTGACGGGGAGGTCGGCCGGGTCGGGGTCGCCGTAGATGGTGCCGCCGCTGGAGGCGAACACCACCTTGCGGGCCCCCGCCGCCCTCGCCCCTTCGAGCACGTTGAGGCTGCCCACCACGTTGACCTCGGCGTCGAAGACGGGGCGGGCCACCGACACCCGCACGTCGGCCTGGGCGGCCAGGTGGAACACCACCTCGGGGCGCCTGCGCACCAGCAGGTCGACCAGCTCGGGAGAGCGGATGTCGAGCTGGTGCACGCTCAGCTCGTGGCGGCGGTCGGCCCGAGCGTCGGCCAGGTTGGCCAACGACCCGGTGGAGAGGTTGTCGACCACGTCGACGGCGTGGCCCTCGGCCAGCAGGCGGTCGACCAGGGTCGAGCCGATGAAACCGGCGCCGCCGGTGACCAAGGCTCTCACGGGTGCAGGCTCAGATGGACCAGGTCTGGGGGTCGGGCAACACGGCGCCGTCGAGCGAGGCGCCCGCCTCCACCTCGGCCTCGTTGCCGAGCACCGACAAACCCGACACGGTGGCCGCGTCGCCCACCACCGCGCTGGCGCCGACGATGGAGCCGCTGACCGTGGCCCCGTTGCCGATCACGGCCCGGGAGAACACCACCGAATCCGTCACCCGGGCGTTGCGCCCGATCCGACAGCCCGGCCCGAGGGCCGAGCGGGTGACAACGGCGCTGGTGG
>JALZNY010000362.1:0-1144 GCA_030857525.1 Actinomycetota bacterium | reverse complement strand
CCGTCGGGGGCGGCGCTCTCGGCCTCGGCGGCCCGGTCCATGAGATCGAGCGAGGCCTGGAGGTAGCGCTCAGGCGTGCCCACGTCGACCCACCACCCCTGCTGGCTCAGCGCCCACACCTGGCCCTCGGCCACCAGGGCGGGGAAGGTCTCCCGCTCGATGTTGACGCGTCCCTCGGGGATGCGTTGGAGCACCTCGGGCTCCAGCACGTAGCACCCGGCGTTGATGTCGTGGGAGGCGGCCTCGCCTGGGGCCGGCTTCTCCACGAAGGCCAGCACCCGGCCCTCGTCGTCGGTGGAGACCACGCCGTAGGCCGAAGGATCGTCGACGGGGACGAGGCCGATGCTGGCCTGGGCCCCGGCCCGTTGGTGGGCGTCGTCGTGAAAGGCCATCAGGGCGGACACGTCGATGTCGCTGAGCACGTCGCCGTTGACGACGAGGAAGCGCTCGTCGATGCCAGCTTCGCCGGCGGCGAAGCGGATGGCGCCGGCGGTGTCGAGGGGCTCTTCCTCGACGGCGTAGACCAGGCGGACCCCGGCGCAGGTGGCGTCGGGGTAGGCCCGCTGGAAGGCGTCGGGCCGGTAGCCGAGCGACAGGACCACCTCTTCGATCCCATGGCCGGCCAGGCGCTGGACCACCCACTCGATCATGGGCCGGCCGGCGACGGGCAGCATCTGCTTGGGGGTGCGCAGGGTGAGGGGGCGCAGGCGGGTGCCCACCCCGCCGACGAGGACGACGGCCCTCATGGGGTGCTGGTCGTGCTGGTGGTGGCGGGCACGGTGGTGGGGGGCACGGTGGTGCTCGACGGCTCGGGTGCCGTGGGGGTGCTGGCATCGGGACTCGGCTCACCACCGACGGGTGCGGCTCCGGGTACGTCCTGGGGCACCGTGCCGGCTGAGGGCGGCTTGGGCAGCTCGGTGCCCACCGGGGCGAAGGCGACGGTCACCAGGGACCCGTCGGGTGGGGCGTAGTCGGCGAAGTCGCCCTCGAGCAGCCGGCCCTCCTCGTCGCCGGGCCGGTCCCACACCTTGACCTGGACCACGGCCGGCTCCTCGCCGCACCTCCCCCCGTCGTTGGCCAGCGGGCCCGTACCCGGGGTCTGCAGCAGGTCGTCCTGGAGCGTCACGCCGACCTGGTCGGCGAA
>JALZNY010000361.1 GCA_030857525.1 Actinomycetota bacterium | reverse complement strand
GGCTTCGTACCTGGAGACGCTCAGCCAGGAGGCGGGAGAGCCCTTTGATCCCTCTCTTTCCAAGGCTGATGCTTCTCGGCGGATCGACGAGCTGCAGGAGCGGACGGGGCGGGGTAAGTAGACCGACCGTCGAGCTGGTGCCACCGGCATGGGGCCGGTGGGCATGAGCCCGGTAGGATCCCGACGATGGAAGAACGTCCCCCGCCCGACCCAGCCAAGCTGTTGGCCCAGTGGATGGAGTGGGAGCGAGGTGACGAGAACCCGGGCCGGGTGATGGCCAACCTCAAGACCGGTGGCCTGCGGGAGCTCTTGGAGCAACTCGTGGCCGTCCAACAGGAGCAGGTCGCCGGCTGAGACGGCGTCTACCGGCGGGCGGCGAAGACGACCATGGCGTTCGATTCCTCCATATGGATGTCGCTCATGCCGGCCTCGACGAGCCAGCCCTCGAGTTCCTTGGCCGTCCCACCGGGTCCCATGGTGGTATCGGCGGCCAGGATCCGATCGGCCCGGGTGCTACCGCCTTTTACCAGAGTGCTGCCGAGGATGGTTCCCTGCGGCGCCACACATCGGGCCAGTTCACTCAGCGCGGCCCGGGGATCGGGGAGGCAATGCAGCGCGTTGTAGGTGAGCCCGACCTCGGCCTGACCGTCGGAAAGTGGCATCGAGGCGGCGTCTCCAAGGTGGAGAGTCACGTCCGTGAAGCCCCGTTCGCTCGCGACCCGGGTGGCCGCCTCGAGCATGGACGGGGAAAGGTCGACGCCGACGTAGTGGTGATGTCGGGTGGGGTCGAGCCACTCCAGGCACAGGCCCGCCCCACAGGCGGCGTCGACGACCGTCGTGCCTTGGGGCAAGGTGGAGAGTCGCGCGAGGTGCCGGTACAGCGGCCGGAAGTCCGACCCCACAGGACCGACCCGATCAGCCGAGCTACCCGGGGCCGACGGATGTAGGCCCGGGGTTACGCCGGTGCGTCCCTCCAGGTGATCGCCGATGCCGCCGGAGTGTCCCGAGGCATGCCTGGCTACGCCTTCGGCTCCAAGGCCAGGCTGTACGAAGCGGTGCTGGAGCGGGCTTTCGCCCGCCCACGGGCCATGGCCGCCGAGTTGGCGGCCCGGGCGGGGGAGGGAGACGAGGATGCGCTCGACGCCACCGTAGGGAGCTACATCGACTTCCTGGCGTCGCACCCCACCTACGTGCGCTTGCTGCAGCGGGCGACCCTCGACGCTGGGACGCGCCTTGGCCAGGGTGCTGCGCATCGAGGAGCCCTCGGCGAGGCCCTGGCGCTGACCAGCGACGTCCTCGCCCCGGTGGTGAGGGACGAGCCCGACGCACGCCAGGTCCTGGTCAGCCTCCTGGCGATCTGCTTCTTTCCCTTCGCCCACCGAGACACCCTGTTGGCTCCACTCGGCCTCGATGCCGATGCCCCCGACTTCGTGGCCGAGCGCAAGGCCCACGTGATCCGCCTCCTCCGCCACCTGCGCAGGAGTTGACCAAGAGAGACCGTCCGATGACGCGGCGGTAGGCTGGGCCCTCCAGGGGAGCGGGAGCGAGGGGCGAAGACGTGGCCGAGATCGAGATCGGGATCGGGAAGTCGGGACGGCGGGCCTACGGGTTCGACGACATCGCCATCGTGCCCAGCCGGCGCACGCGCGACCCCGAGGACATCGACATCTCCTGGGAGGTCGACGCCTTTCGCTTCGAGCTGCCGGTGATGGGGTCGGCCATGGACGGGGTGGTGAGCCCGGCCACGGCCATCGAGCTGGGGCGCCTGGGCGGCGTGGGCGTGCTCAACCTCGAGGGCCTGTGGACCCGCTACGAGGACCCCGAGGCGCTGTTCGACGAGATCGCCGGCCTGTCCGACGACAAGGCCACCTTGCGCATGCAGGAGATCTACGCCGAGCCCATCAAGCCCGAGCTGATCGTCCCCCTGATCCGCAGGATCCGAGAGGCCGGCGTCATCTCCTGCGCCTCGGTCACCCCCCAGCGCACCCAGGCCTTCGCTCCCTACCTGCTGGAAGCCGAGCTCGACCTCCTGGTCATCCAGGGCACGGTGGTGTCGGCCGAGCACCTGTCCAAGACAGTCGAGCCCCTCAACCTCAAGCGCTTCGTTCGGGACCTCCCCATCCCCGTGATCGTGGGCGGCTGCGCCTCCTACCAGGCGGCGCTGCACCTCATGCGCACCGGTGCCGCCGGTGTCCTGGTCGGGGTCGGCCCGGGCAACGCCTGCACCAGCCGGGGCGTGCTGGGCATCGGGGTGCCCCAGGCCACGGCCGTGGCCGACGCCCGCGGCGCTCGCATGCGTCACCTCGACGAGACCGGCGTCTACTGCCACGTCATCGCCGACGGGGGCATGAGCACCGGGGGCGACGTGGCCAAGGCCATCGCCTGCGGCGCCGACGCCGTCATGATCGGCTCACCCCTCGCCGCCGCGGCCGAGGCCCCTGGCCGGGGTCATCACTGGGGCATGGCCACCTTCCACCCCACCCTGCCCCGAGGCGCCCGGGTGCGGGTCGGGGTACGGG
>JALZNY010000360.1 GCA_030857525.1 Actinomycetota bacterium | reverse complement strand
GCGGGTCCCGCGGCCCCGGCGATGGCCACGCCCGAGTGGCGGTCGGCCGGGAAGACCTTCTCCATGGAGCGGTGGCTGATGAGGTTGCCGGAGGTGGCCCGGCGGTCGCCCGCCATCACCACCCCGTCGGCGAAGCGCAGCGCCACCACGGTGGTGCCATGCGTCACGTCGGTTACCGGACCGGGTGGGGTCACGGGAGCGCCACCGCTGCGCCGGAGGAGCTCGGCGAAGCTGGGCCCGGGATCGTCACCGGCTTGGTAAAGAGGGGGGAAGGCCACGCCACCGGAGGGTACTCGCCCCTCCCGGTCTGGCCTCAGGTCAACGGACTACTGGCCGCCCTTCTGGACGTAGGCCCTGACGAAATCCTCTGCATTGACCTCTAGCACTTCGTCGATCTCATCCAACAGATCGTCGAGCTCGGCCTTGATCTTCTCGCCTCGCTCCGACTTCGGTGGGGCCTCCTCGACCACCTCCTCGTGTCGGCTCGGCGCTGGCTTCTTGCGTTGCTCTCGTTCAGGCATAGTTCTTCCTCCTCACCTCAGGCCCCGAGCCGCTGGAGCAGCTCGGTGGGTGTGGCACATTCATCGATAAGTGCATCGACCATCTCTGCGGTTCCCTTCAGGGGTTCCATCATGGGCACGCGTCGAAGCGGGTCGCTGCCCACGTCGAACACGATCGAATCCCAGTTGGCGGCCACGATCTGGGGCGCCCAGCGTTGGAGGCAGCGGCCCCGGAACCAGGCCCGCGTGGTGCGGGGCGGCTGGGTCATGGCCGAGGCCACCTCCTCGTCGGTGCTGAGTCGCTCAATGTCGAGACGGGCGAACAGCGACCGCTCGGGACGCAGGTCGTGGTACTGCAGGTCCATGGCGGCCAGGCGGGGTGCATCCCAGCCCAGGCCATCCCGTTCGCGGTAGGCGGACAGCAATTGGTACTTGGCCACCCAGTCGAGGGTGCCGGCGAGTGACATCGGGTCGGTCTCCAAAGCGGTGAGGACGGACTCCCAGCGCCGCAGCACCTCGGCCCCGACCTCCTCGCCCACCGCCTCCAGGCCCCGGGACTCGGCGTACTTGCGGGCCCAGCCCAGATACTCCCACTGCAGGTCGAGGGCGCTGATGCGGCCCCCGCCGGCCAGCTCCAAGGTGCCCGACAGGCCCACGTCGTAGGAGACCTGGCGCAGGGCCTGGACCGGCGTGGCCAGGGCCAGGTCCCGGCCCAGCTCGCCATCCTCGATCATGGCCAGCACCAAGGCAGTGGTGCCCACCTTCAAGAAGGTCGAGATCTCCGAGCAGTTGGCGTCGCCCAGGATGACGTGGAGGCGGCGGTACTTGAGGGCGTCGCAGTGAGGCTCGTCGCGGGTGTTGACGATGGGTCGCTTGAGGGTGGTCTCCAGCCCGACCTCCTCCTCGAAGAAGTCGGCCCGCTGGGAAAGCTGGAAGGGCACCTGGGCCGAGGACACCCCCACCGCCTCCGAGCCCACCTTGCCCGCGCCGGCGAAGATCTGGCGGGTGACGAAGAAGGGGATGATCCCGGCCACGATGCGCGGGAAGGGCACAGCCCGGTCCATCAGGTAGTTCTCGTGGCAGCCGTAGCTGTTGCCCTTGCGATCGCTGTTGTTCTTGTAGACGACGATCTGCTGGCCGGGGGGCAGCGTGGCCTCGGCTGAGTGCATCGACTCCACGACGATCCGCTCGGCCGCCTTGTCCCACACCACCACCTCGCGGGCGTCGGCGCACTCGGGGGTGGACAGCTCGGGGTGGGCGTGGTCGACGTAGTAGCGGGCGCCGTTGGTCAGCACCACGTTGACCAGATGCGTCTCCACCTCGGGCGCAGCCGGCCCCTCGAGCCGGTAGCCCCGAGCGTCGTTGCCCGGCGACTCGTCCTCGAAGTCCCAACCCACCTTGCGCTGTAGCGACGCCACGTAGGCGTTGATCAGCAGGGACGACGCCGCCATGGGGTTGAACTCGGTCCCGCCGCGCAGCACGATGCCGTACTCGGTCTCGATGCCGCAGACCTTTCGGATGGCCACCAGGCGACCCTACCCCTCACGCCTGGTGAAGCGGTGCCAGATCAAAACCCACCAAGGAGGCGAGATCTACAGGTACTGCCCCGTCGCCACCCGCTCGATGGAGCGACCGCCGCCGCCCTCCTCGGTTCCGCTGGCCACGAGCGTGCGGACGTAGACGATGCGCTCGCCCTTCTTGCCCGAGATCTTGGCCCAGTCGTCGGGGTTGGTGGTGTTGGGCAGGTCCTCGTGCTCCTTGTACTCCTGGGCGATGGAAGCGAGGAGATCGGCGCTGGAGATGCCGGGATCACCGCCGGCGATGAGCCGCTTGATGGCCAGCTTCTTGGCCCGGCGCACGATGTTCTCGATCATGGCCCCTGACGCGAAGTCCTTGAAGTACATGACCTCCTTGTCGCCGTTTTGGTAGGTCACCTCCAAGAAGCGGTTGGCATCGTCGTCGCGGTACATGACATCTACGGTCTGCTCGATCATGGCCTGCACCGCCTTGGCCGGGTCG
>JALZNY010000359.1 GCA_030857525.1 Actinomycetota bacterium | reverse complement strand
GCCGTCAGCCCGGGCAGCAGGCGACCCCGGGCCACGAGGTCGACGGCCAGGCGGGCGGCGGTCGACCACGCCCGCAGCGAGGGGGTCACCTCGGCGGTCGCGGGCAGGTCGACGAGGTGGTCGAGGGCGCCGGCCAGGGCGCAGCGGCGGACCGGCACCGTGCGCCGACGCACCTGGGTGCCGGCGGGTAGGGAAAGCTCCAGCTCGTGGTCGGCCCCGGCCACTGTCCGACTCGGGTGCCATAGGGCCAGCCAGCCCTCCCGAGGCGGATCGGTGGGGACGAAGGTCGCCTCCACCCCGACCTCGAACTCCATGCCAGCGAAGGTAGGCGTTCTTTCGGCGCTGAGTGGCAACAGGTGGACCTCACAGCCGAAAGAACGGTGAGAGGGGGGTGTGGGGGGCGGCTACCGCCGGGAGGGAACCACCACGGGGCGGCCGCCGTCGTCCACGATGCGGACCCGGGCGTCGTAGTAGCGGGCCAGGTTGTCCTCGGTCAGGACCTCCAGAGCCGACCCCGAGACCGCCACCCGACCCTCGCTGAGCAGGATCAGGCGGTCGGCGTACTGGCCGGCCTGGGTGAGGTCGTGCATGGTCGACATGACACTGAGCCCGTGCTCTCGGCGCAGCTCGTCGACCAGTTCGAGGACCTGCTGGCCGTGGCCCACGTCGAGGGCGGTGGTGGGCTCGTCGAGCAGGAGTATGGGTGCGCCCTGGGCCAGGGCCCGGGCGATGAAGACCCGCTGGCGCTCGCCGCCGGACAGGGTGGCCAGTGCCCGTTCGGCGAAGGCCAGCAGGTCGAGGCGGGCCAGGGCGTCACGCACGGCCGCCAGGTCGGCGGGGCCCTCTGTGGCCAGGGGACGGATGTGGGGTGTGCGCCCGAGCAGGACGTAGTCGGCCACGCCGATGCCGGGAGGCACGACGGGTGCCTGGGGGACCAGGGCCAGGAGGCCGGCCCGCTCGCGGCGGGACAGGCTGGCGGCGGGCCGGCCGTCGACGTGCACACTGCCGGTGCCGGCGACCAGGCCGCACACGAAGCGCAGCAGCGTCGTCTTGCCCGCGCCGTTGGGGCCCACCAGCGAGACCCATTCGCCGTGCGCCAGGTCGAGGTCGACACCGTCGAGGATGCGGGCGCCACCGAGGACGACGCCCACGTGGCGACAGGCCAGGGCGGGCGCCGGTGTGGTCACACCAACCGCTTCGAGGTGCGCAGCACCAGGACGAAGAAGGGGGCCCCGAAGAACGCGGTGACCACGCCGATGGGGATCTCGGCCGGCGAGGCCAGGGTGCGGGCCAGCAGGTCGGCCAGCACCAAGAAGGCGCCCCCGAAGAGGATCGACAGCGGGAGCACGACGCGGTGGCTGGCTCCGGCCAGGAGGCGGATGGTGTGGGGGACGATGATGCCGACGAAGCCGATGAGGCCCGACACCGACACCGCCGCCGCGGTCCCCAGCGAGGCGGCCACCACCACCACCAGGCGGCTCCGCCGGGCGTGCAGGCCGAGGGTGGTGGCCTCGTCGTCGCCCACGGCCAGCACGTCGAGGGTGCGGCGCTGCGACAGCAGCACCACGGCGGCGACCACGAGGTAGGGCAGCGTCGTCGTCACCTCTCGCCATCCGACGGTGGAGATGCCGCCGAGGATGAAGGAGTAAACCTGGCGGATGGTGTCCTGGTGGCGTTGCTGGAGGTAGGTCTGGCCCGCGGTGAGGAAGCTGGTCACGGCCACGCCGGCCAGGATGAGCGAGGCCGTCGACAGCCGGCCGCCCCCGGCGGCGCCGAGGACGTAGGTGAGGGCCACCGCCACCAGGGCGCCCACGAAGGCGGCCACGGGCGCCGACAGAGGGATGCTCGTGGCGTCGCTGGCCGCCGTGGTCACCACGGCGATGGTGACGCCGAGCCCTGCCCCGGAGGCGGCGCCCAGCAGGTAGGGGTCGGCCAGCGGGTTGCGGAACACCCCCTGGTAGCTGGCCCCGGCCAGAGCCAGGGTGGCGCCCACCAGGAGGCCGAGGACCACTCGGGGCAGACGGATGTCGACCACGATGGCCTGCTCCTGAGCGCTCAGCCCGCTGGGCAGGCCGAGGAGCTCACGGGCGATGGCTTCGACGCTGAGGCGCACGGGACCGATCGACAGGCCCAGGGCCACGGCCACCACCACGGCGAGCACACCCGCGACCATCCACCGCGGGGCCAGGCGCGCCGTCGCCATCGAAGGCGGTCTAGGTCGCGGGGACGGTGGCGGTGGCCTCGACCACGCTCCGCAGGAGGTCGACGACCCGGGGCCCCCAGCGCGAGGCGATGTCGTCGTCGAGCTCGACCACCCGGCCCTCCTCCACGGCGGTGAGGGCAACGAAGCCGGGCCGCTGGGCCACCGTCTCAGCCGTCTGGCCGCAGCACTTGGTGTCGGCCAGGAAGATGAAGTCGGGGTCGGCGTCGACCAGGAGCTCGGGTGAGAGTTGGGGGTAGCCGCCGAACTCCCCCGTGGGGTCGGCGGCGTCGGCCACGCTCTCCAGGCCGGCCAGGGTGTAGATC
>JALZNY010000052.1 GCA_030857525.1 Actinomycetota bacterium | reverse complement strand
GGCGCCAGCCTGGTGAACTCCGGCATAGGCGACGGCGAAGTCGCACCAGTTGCGAGCCTCGAACGACAGGACGACCCGGTCGTCGGGCCTCACCCCCCGCTCGAGGAGACCCTGTGACAAGGCCTCACTGCGGCGGTTCCACGTCCGGTAGGTGAGCGACCCGCCACCAGCGACGATGAACGCCGCTGCGTCCGGCTCGGCCGCAGCCCGCTCCCGGAGACGCTCAACGAGCACGGCCGCCAAGCACTCCCATCTCCCACTACGGTACCAGCGGCCTGTAGAGCCGGTCCTAGCTGTGGGATGGGAGTAGATTGGTGAGGCACGGCGAGGAGAGGAGCGTGGAAGATGAGCGGTGTCCGGCGCCTCCTGATCGTGGCCGTCGTGGCCGTGGTGGCCTTCGCCGCCGCCTTGTTCAGCTTCGACGAGGACGCCCGCCAGGGGTGTGCAGTCGAGACCGAGCCCGACCCGGCCTACGCCGTGGAGCTCCAAACCACACCCTCCAGCCGGGAGGTCGTCTACCGCTTTGCCGTCACGCGAGCCGGGGAGGCAGTCACCGAGGCGCAGGTCTGTCTGAGCGCCGACATGGGTGGCATGTCGGCCATGGGAGTCAGCGACGAGGCCGAAGAGGTCTCCCCCGGGGTGTACGAGGTGGCAGTGCGCTTCGAGATGGCAGGGCCTTGGGATGGGATCGTCCTGATCAACGACGGCTCCCGAGAGCCGGTCGCCGTTCCCCTGTCCTTCGATGTGGCCATGTGACGAGACCCTCTCGTATCCCTCCGCGGCCAGCTGTGGGTCGACGATGGTAGAGGTGGTCGAGCGCCAGGAGCCGCCCGACGAGACGCTGCACGTCCCCGCCGCCCAGCTCAGCGCAGCCCCCTCCAGGCGCGGGTCGAGCGCCCGGATGGTGGCCTGGTACGCCGTCACCGTGTTCTTCCTGATCACGGTGAACTTCTTCCTCCCCCGGGTCGTGCCGGGCGACCCGATCGAGGCGCAGCTGGCGTTGGGGACCTCCAACCCTGTCGACGAGGACACCAGGGCCGAGCTGGCCCAGTACTACGGGTTGGACGATCCGCTGGTGGAGCAGTTCGGCCACTACCTGGTGGGTCTGGCCCAGGGCGACCTCGGGCAGTCGATTCGCCACAACGCGCCCGTGGTCGACCTCTTGGCCCAGCGCCTGCCCTGGACGGTCCTCCTGGTCGGTTCGTCCATGGCCCTGGCCGCCACCGTGGGTCTGGCGGCCGGCGTCCACTCCGCTTGGCACCGAGGGCGTGCCGCCGACCAGGGTCTCCTCATCGGATTCCTGGCCGCCTCCAGCATCCCCCCGTTCTTCCTCGGCTCGGTCGCCTTGTTCGTCCTCTCCGTCAAGCTCGGCTGGTTCCCCCTGGCGGGCGCCCGGACCGCCTTCGTCGACCACTCCGGCCCGTTCGCCGCCCTGGGCGACATCCTCCACCACCTGGTGCTCCCCGCCGCCGTCCTGGCCCTGGTGTTCCTCCTCACCCTGTACCTGGTCATGCGCAGCAGCATGGTGGGAGAGCTCGGGTCCGACTACCTGCTGGTCGGGAGAGCCAAGGGCCTGCGGGAGCGGCGGCTGAAGTACGGCTACGCCGCTCGCAACGCCATGCTCCCCGTGGTTACCGAGGTGGCCCTGCTCCTCGGCGTCGCCATCCCCATCGGCATCTTCGTAGAGCAGGTCTTCGCCTACCCGGGCCTCGGCCAGCTCCTCGTCGACTCCGCGTTCAACCGCGACTACCCGCTCATGCAAGGGTCTTTCCTCCTGCTCTCCCTCCTCGTGGTCACCCTCAACCTCCTCGCCGACCTCCTCAACTTTCGGCTGGATCCCAGGACCCGAGCGTGACGGTGCTGGCCGAAAGCCATCGCCGCTCACAGGTTTGGCGCTCGGCGCCCGTCGTGGCCGGCGCCGCCATTGTCATGGTCATCGTGGTGGCCGCCGCGCTCGCACCCGTCCTCGCTCCCTACGACCCTCAGGCGCTCTCGGGGACGTCGCTGGATGAGCCGTCGGCGCAACACCTCCTCGGCACCAACGACGTGGGCCAGGACATCCTCTCCCAGCTCATCTGGGGGGCCCGCACCTCCCTTGCGGTCGGGCTGTTGGCGCCCCTGCTCGCCGTGTCCCTCGGCGTGCTGGTGGGGGTGGGGAGCGGGCTGATAGGCGGCCTCGTCGACCGCATCACCTCTCGGATCCTCGACGTGCTCCTGGCCGTGCCGGTCCTGCCCCTCCTCATCGTGATCGCCGCCCTGGTCGGCTCGGGGCGCACGACGGTGATCCTCGCCATCGGGCTCCTGGGCTGGCCCCGGCTCGCCCGCGTCGTGCGCAGCCAGACCCTCACCGTTCGCCAACGAGGCTTCGTCACCTCTGCTCGGGGCTTCGGGGGCGGCACCCTCTACCTGGTCCGCCGCCACCTGGCGCCCGCCCTCGGTCCCATCATCGCCCTGCGCTTCGTCGACATCGCCTCCATCGCCATCTTCCTCGAGGCCGGCCTGGCCTTCCTCGGCCTCGGGGATGCCTCCACCGTGAGCTGGGGCCAGATGATGAGCCGTGCGCTCGCTCGAGAGGGGCTCTACTACACCCCGCTGTGGACGTGGTGGGTGCTGCCCGCCGGTCTGGCCATCACCGCGGCCATCCTTGGGTTCGCCCTGCTCTCCATCGGCCTGGAACCCATCTTCAACCCCCGCTGGAAGAGAGCCCGATGAGAAGCTTCCGACCCCGACGCGATTGCCCCAGAGCTCAAGGCGCCAGGAGGCTGGCCCAGATGAGGAGGACCTGACATGCCCATGGACCGACGAACATTCCTGCGAGCCGGGCTCGGTGCCGCCGGCACGCTGATGGTGGCCGGGTGCACGAGCTCGGACGAACCCGATGGACAGGCGGGCTCGACCGGGCGGCCAACCGTGCGAGTCGCGGGCGGGGGCCTGCCCTCCTTCCCCTCTCCGTTCACCTACTTCCTGGCCCCCGGGTACAACTCCATGATCCTCATCTACGACACCCTGTTGTGTAACGACGTGGCCGGACAGCTCCTCCCCTGGTTGGCCAAGGAGATGCCGACTCGCTCCGACGACGGGCTGACCTACACCTTCGAGTTGCACGAGAACGTCCGCTGGCACGACGGGCAGCCGCTGACCGCCGACGACGTGGTCTTCACCTTCGAGTACTTCGCCGGCCAGACCCTCTCGCCGACGGTCTCGGTCCAGCCTCGCAACGTGGCCGAGGTGCGCCAGACGGGTCCCTTCAGCGTCGAGTTCGTCCTCGACCTTCCCATCGTCAACTTCAACCAGCAGGTCGCAGGTGCGGTCCCCATCGTGCCCCGACACATCTGGTCCCAGGTGCCCGACGCGGCCAGAGCACAAGAGCTCGAGCTCCTGGTCGGCTCCGGCCCCTACCGGCTCGAGTCCTTCTCACCAGCGGAGGGCTCCTCCCTCTACGTCGCCAACGACGACTTCTTCCTCGGTCAGCCCTACGTGGAGCGGGTCGAGGTCGTGCCCGTGGGCAGCGAGCTCGACGCGCTCCTCGCCGGGGTGGTCGAGGTCGGCCAGCCCGATGTGCAGGGCGCCGGGGCGGCGGCGCTCACCCCGTTCCGGTCTGACCCCTCGTTCGAGATCATCGAGGGACCCGCCGGCACCGGCTTCCTCTCCGGGCTCAACTGGAACGTGGCTGCGGGGGGTGCGGTGTCCGACCCCCGCTTCCGTCACGCCTGCGCCACGGCCATCGACCGCAACGACATGGTCGCCCGTCTCCTGGGAGGTGCGGGCGCACCCGGAAACCCGGGGTTCTTCCCCCCTGACCATCCGTACCGCGTCGACGTCGAGCAGTACCCCTTCGATCCGGTGCGAGCCGGCCAGATCCTCGACGAGGCCGGCTACCCGATGGGAGGCGGAGGCATGCGCCAGGGGCCCGACGGCCAGCCCTTGCGGATCGAGCTGCTCTCCCCCGCCGCCGCCCCCCAGACCGAGCTGATCGTGTCGTACCTGACCGACGTGGGGGTGGGTCTCGACGTGCAGAGCATCGACACCTTCCAGATCATCACCCGGCTCAACAGCGGCGACTACCAGATGGCCGTGCACCCGGGCGGCGGTGTGGCTGGTGCGCCCGACTTCATGCGCCAGAACTACTCCTCAGAAGCTGAGGTCGAGCTGTTCTTCGGGGCGCACGGCTACGTGAACCCTGAGTTCGACCAGCTGGCCCGAGAGCAGCTCGTCACCGTCGACGAAGCCGAGCGCAAGCGCATGTTCGCCCGGATGCAGCAGATCGTGGCCGAGGACCTGCCGCTCTTGCACCTCTACTACCCCACCCCGGTCCTCGTCTTCCGCAAGGGCGGGTTCGACGCCTGGGGGTTCCCCGACCCCGACACGCTCTACAACCCCGAGACCGGAAGCTCGCCCAAACAGGCCTACGTGACGGGGACGACCTCGGGAACCGAGATCCGCTCGACCGGCTGAGCGCCGGCTCTCCCGGAGTACCTCGCTGAGACGCTCAGGTGAGAGCCCAGGCGAAACGGTCGCGATAGGCGGCCAGGGCCTGGTCCACCCGAGGAGCGTCGAGGCCGAAGCCGGCCGGGTCGTAGTGGTGCCGACCGTGCCTGTGCTGGGGGTTGCGGGCCACCCAGGCCCGCATCTTCGCCTTCGCGTCCCCATCCAGGGGACGTCGCATGCGGTGGTAGATCTCGGCCAGCACGGCGACGGGGTCCCGGAGCAGGTCGCGGTAGGCCACGTCGACGAAGCGGCTCTCCCCCAGCGCTTGGCGCGCCTCCAGGGCCCGCCCGGTGGCGACGACCGACCGCCTCAGGCACTGTTCACCGACCACCCGGGCGGACAGCTCGTCGGTGTAGGGCCGGCGCACGGCGCTCACCAGGCTGGCCCAGGAGGCGACGGCCTCGGTGGGGTCCCGGTGGCACTGCACGATGACGGCGTCGGGATAGGTCGCGGCCAGCGTGCGCAGGTGGGCCAGGTGGCTGGGCGACTTGAGCACCCAAGGACGGGTCGTCCCGTGGTCGTGGTCCTCGAGCACCCGGAGCTGGAGGGCGTGGCTGGCGTACTCACGGCTCAGCTCGGCTCGATACAGCCACTGCGAGTAGTCCCGGGCGTCGAACATGTCGTCGAAGTGCTGGCTGGCGAACTCGTTTTGCAGGAGGGCGTCACACTCCTCGGGCCCCTCGGCCGACAGGGAGTGGATGGTCCCCATCTTGGGGGCCAGATCCAGAGCGCGCGCCAGCCAGGCCTCGGCCGAGCGGATCCGTGCCTGATCGGCCTCGGGGCCGGCGGGGCCGGGAGGGACCGGGCTGAGCCCCTCCCACAGGCGCAGCACGCGATGGGCCGGATCGAGGGCGGCCAGCTTGTGCAACAACGTCGTGCCCGTGCGGGGCAGGCCGGTGATGACCAGGGCGACGGCCGGGGGCGAAGCGGTGAGGTAGGGGTTGTGGCGAAGGCGGTCGGCCAGGCGCAGCCCGTTGACCAGGTGGCGAACCACTACCTTCTCCAGGACCTGCCTGCCCATGGCGTGTAGCGCTGCCGTAGACTGGCAGGCCGATACCAGGCGGCGCAGATTGGCAGTAGCGGCCAGGTCACCGGCCCCGTCGAGACCGGTCCGCTCCTGCGCCCGCTCCAGTAGCGCCGGGACGGACAGAGCACCTGCACGCATGCAGCGGTTGTAGCATGGAGCAGGTGCAGGGGCCGGTAGCTGTCGTCTCGGGAGGTGGCAGAGGAATCGGACGGGCGGTCGCCCTGGCCCTGGCCGCTGCCGGCCATCCCGTCTGCGTCAACGACACCGGGGTCGCCCTCGATGGCAGCCTGGCCGATCCCGGACCGGCCGAAGCCGTGGTCGACGAGATCCGGGCGACCGGGGGCGAAGCCATAACCAGCGCCGTCGACGCCCGCACTAGCTCCGGGGCCACGCAGGTGCTCGCCGAGGCCGAGAGGTGGGCCGGGCAATCCCCCACCATCCTCGTCCACGCCGCCGGCACGCTGCGCGACGCCATGGTGCACCGGGCGTCCGACGACGATTGGTCGGAGGTGCTGGGCTCGCATCTGGGGGTGGCCATCGAGCTCACCCGGGCCCTGGCCCCCTCGATACGGGAGGGCCGCTACGGACGCATCGTGTACCTCGGGGGTGCAGCCGGATTGGTCGGCAGCGTGGGTCAGGCCTCCTACGCGGTGGCCAAGGCCGGGTTATTCGGCCTCACCCGAGCCGTGGCCCTGGAGATGGCCGGTCGCGACGTCTGTGTCAACTACGTCGTCCCCTTCGCCTTCACCCGCATGACCGAGTCCATCCCCCCGGTCACCGACCAGCTGCGCGACTACCTGGCCTCGGCCCCCCTGGCCACGCCGGGCGACATCGCCCCGTTCATCGCCTGGCTGTGCTCGCCCGAGGCCGCCGGCGTGAGCGGCCAGGTCCTGGCCGCGCGGGGCGCCGAGGTCGCCGTCTGGTCCCAGCCCCGGCCACTCCAGCGGGTGGTCGAGACCGCCGGCTGGGACGGCCCGGCGCTGGCTCGTACCGTTCGTCCCCGGCTGGAATGGCACTTCACCCCCCTCGAGTCCGAGTTCGAGCTGTTGGGAACGCCCCCGGTCGCCGTGACCCGAGGCTGACGGGACCCCTCCATGACCGGCCCCGCCCCCACCCTCGAGACGCCGTTCGCCGGCGAGGTCGCCAGCGCCGAGGAGGCGGTCGCCCTGGGCCCCGACTACGTGAGCGCGGTGGGCAAGGTGATCGCCAGCCACGTCCGCAACGAGCTGGCCGGAGCCACGGTGTTCGACGAGCCCGCCATCGCCGTCGCCCCCGGCCCCAGAGAGAAGTGGTTGGCCTGCCGCATCGCCATGGAGGAGTACGGCCACCACCTCAAGTTCAACAAGCTGTCGTCGGAGCTGGGCCTGCCCGACCCGCGGGCCGGGCGGGCCCTGTCCACCTTCGACTACCCGTTGACCACGTGGCTGGAGTTCGTCGTGCTGAAGGCCATCGTCGACCTGGCCGAGGTGGTGCTCATGGAGGAGCTCTCCGAGTGCAGCTACCTCCCGCTGCGCAACCTGGCCGTCAAGCTCCTGCCCGAGGAGCGCTTCCACGTCTCGTTCGGCAAGGCGCACACCAAGGAGCTGGCCGCCGATCCCCAGGCCCGGCCCCTGGTGGCCCAGGCGGTGGACGATCTCGTCCCCTTCACCCTCCCCTTCTTCGGGCGCAGCCGCTCGGCCAACAACGAGCTGTTTCGCCGGTGGGGCATCAAGCGCTACCGCAACGATGAGGTGCGGTCCCAGTTCATCGAGCGCAGCCGGAGCTTCGTGACCGACGAGCTGGGGCTCGAGTACCCGAACGTGGCCACGACGTGGGAAGGATGAAGGGCGTCGCCACCTCGCTGCGGGCGGTGACGACCTGGCACGCCATCGACAGTTCGGGCCACGACCTGGCCAGCGGATCAGCGCCCGAGTCGCCAGGAGCGGGCTCTCCGGCCGCGGCCCTGGCCGACGCCCCGGTGCTGTCCTGGCCCGTCCAGGTGGTGGCCGACGACGGCCGCCGTGTGGGGCTGGCCGAGGCCCTGGGCCCCGGCGGCCCGACGGTCGAACGGCTGCTG